>JAEMGR010000042.1 GCA_016458225.1 Myxococcaceae bacterium JPH2
GCCTTCTTCGCAGGCGCCTTGGCCGTCTTCTTCGCCGCGGCCTTCTTCGCCGGCGCCTTGGCCGTCTTCTTCTCCGCGACCTTCTTCGCGGGCGCCTTGGCGGCCTTCTTCACGGGCGCGGTCTCGACCGGAGCTACCACCACCTCCGGCTTCGATTCGGCCGCCGCGACGGGGGACTTCTTCTTCGCGGGAGCCTTGGCCGCCTTCTTCGGAGCAGGCGCCTCGCGCTCGTCGCCGCTCTCCTTGGCCCGGTCGAACTCGCGCATGGCGTCATCGACGAGGCCCATGCTCATGTAGGCCACGCCCAGGTCATGGTGATCCGCCGCGGAGAGCCCTTCCTTCGTGCCCTCGCGCAGCTTGTGGAGCGCCTCCTGGACTTGAGGATCCGCCGCCGCGGCCGAGGGCTCGCGGGTACTGGCTGCCTCTAATTCACCCTTGATCTCCTGTCCCAGGTCCACCCCTCCCGCCGCCGGCTTGGCCTCGGGGGAAACCTTCACCTGGGCACTATCGGTCATGGGCTCGGTGCTGCCCGTTGCAGACGCGGGTGTCTCCGACATGGTGGGCTCCGGGGCGATGCGCTGGAGGTGGTCCTGCAGCTTGGCCTTGCGCGCCTGGAGTTCCTCGACTCGGGCCTTGTCCTTCTCCACCACGTCGGGCGGAGCCTTGGCCACGAAGTTGGGGTTCTCCAGCTTGCGCAGCACGCCGGCGACTTCCTGCTCGGCGCGGGCAATCTCCTTCTTGATGCGCTCGCGCTCGGCATCCAGGTCCACGAGCCCGGCCAGGGGCACGTAGATCTCCAGGTTGCCACTCACGAACGCGGCGGCCTGCGCGGGCTTGGTGCCCGGCGGGCTCACCTGCACATCGGAAAGTCCGGCCAGCGGCATCAGGTAGCCGCGCCAGCGCTCGAGCAGCTCGCGCGTGCGGGCATCCGGGCTCTGCACCACCGCCTTCACCTTCGCCGCGGGCGACAGGTTGCTCTCGCCACGGATGGTGCGCAGGCCCTCGATGGCCGCCACCACCGGCGCCATCTCCGCCTCGGCGGACGCGTCCACCAGCGCCGCGTCCGGCTCCGGGTACGCCGCGATGCAGATGCTCGCCACCGGCCGAGTCATGGGCAGCTTCTGCCAGATCTCCTCGGTGATGAACGGCATGAACGGGTGCATCAGCCGCAGGATGCGATCCAGGCAGTACACCAGCACCGCCCGCGTCGTGTCCTTCGCCGCCGCGTCCTCGCCGTACAGCGAGCCCTTCGCCAGCTCGATGTACCAGTCGCAGAACTCCGCCCAGAGGAACTGGTACAGCGTGGAGGCCGCCTCGGCGAAGCCGAACACCTCCAGCGAGGCGCGCGTCTCTTCCGTGGCGCGCTGGAGCCGCGAGAGGATCCACCGGTCCGCCAGCGTCAGCGAGCGGCTCGACAGCGGCCGGTCATCGAGCTGGAAGTCGCCCATGTTCATCAGGGCGAAGCGGCTCGCGTTCCACAGCTTGTTGCAGAACGCCTTGTAGCCACCCAGGCGATCCATCGACAGCTTGATGTCGCGGCCCTGCTGGGTGAGCGACGCGAGCGTGAAGCGCAGCGCGTCCGCGCCGAACGCCGGCATGCCCTGCGGGAACTTGTTGCGCAGCGTGGGGGCGAGCGCGTCGGCCTTCGCGCCGAGGATGACGTCCAGGGGATCGATGACGTTCCCCTTCGTCTTGGACATCTTCTCGCCCTTCTCGTCGCGCACCATCGCGTGCAGGTACACGGTGCGGAAGGGCACTTCCTTCATGAAGTGCAGGCCCATCATCATCATCCGGGCGACCCAGAAGAAGATGATGTCGTGGCCCGTCTCCATCACGGACGTCGGGTAGAACGTCTTCAGCTCGGGCGTCTCGCGCGGCCAGCCCAGCGTGGAGAACGGCCACAGGCCCGACGAGAACCACGTGTCCAGCACGTCCGGGTCCTGCACGAACTGCGCGCCGCCGCACTTGGGGCACGCCGTGGGCTGCGCGCGCGCGACGATGGGCTCCGCGCGAGCGAAGTCCACGCCGCCCACCTTCACCGTGGGCGCATCCAGCGGGAGGTCCGTGTCATCGCCCTGTCGCGGGCTGCACGCCACGCAGTAGTACGCGGGAATCTGGTGGCCCCACCAGAGCTGGCGGCTCACGCACCAGTCGTGGATGTTGCGCATCCAGTGGAAGAACGTGTTCGTCCACGCCTCGGGGACGAACTGGGTGCGGCCCTGCTCCACCGCCTCGATGGCCGGCTTCGCCAAGGGCTCGATGCGCACGAACCACTGCGGAGACAGGCGCGGCTCCACCACCGTGGTGCAGCGCTGACACGTGCCCACGTTGAGCTTGTGCGGCTCCTCCTTCTCCAGCACGCCCAGCAGCTGGAGGTCCTCCAGCACGGCCTTGCGCGCCGCGAAGCGATCCATCCCCGCGTACTTGCCGGTGTCCTTCGACATCCGGGCCGCGTCATCCAGGATGGTGAGCATGGGCAGCTTGTGCCGCAGGCCCGTCTGGTAGTCGTTGAAGTCGTGCGCGGGCGTCACCTTCACCACGCCCGTTCCGAACTCCATGTTCACCAGCTCGGCGTCCGCGATGATGGGGATCTCGCGGTCGGTGAGCGGCAAGAGCACGTGCTGACCCGCCAGGCCCTGGTAGCGCGGATCATCCGGGTGGATGGCCACCGCGGTGTCGCCCAGCAGCGTCTCGGGGCGCGTGGTGGCCACGGTGAGCGAGCGGTCGCTGCCCTTCACCGGGTAGCGGATGTGCCAGAGCGTGCCGGCCTTCTCCTCGTGCTCGACCTCCAGGTCGCTGAGCGCCGTGCGGCACGAGGGGCACCAGTTGATCAACTTCTGGGCCCGGTACATCAGGCCCTCTTCGTACAGCCGGACGAAGACCTCGCGCACGGCGGCCGAGGACTGCTCGTCCATGGTGAAGCGCTCGCGGCTCCAGTCCAGCGAGGCGCCCAGGTAGCGGTGCTGCTCGCCGATGCGGGCGCCGTACTTGCCCTTCCACGTCCAGACGCGCTTGAGGAACTCCTCGCGGCCCAGGTCGTGGCGGCTCTTGCCCTCGGTCTTCTTCAGCTCCTTCTCGACCACCATCTGCGTGGCGATGCCGGCGTGGTCCGTTCCCGGCAGCCACAGGGCATTGAAGCCGCTCATCCGCTTCCAGCGGATGAGGATGTCCTGGATGGTCGCCGTGAGCGCGTGGCCGATGTGAAGGCTGCCCGTGACGTTGGGCGGCGGCAGGACGATGCAGAACGGAGGCTTGGTGGAGGTGGCCTCGGCGCGGAAGTAATCGCGCTCCAGCCAGACGTTGTACCAGCGGGCTTCAACCTCACTGGGTTCGTAGGCCTTGGACAGTTCGGTGGTATCGGTCATCGCGAGCGGCCGGCCCTCGATGGGGCCGGCGGGGAATCAGTGGGTACTGGGGAACGTCAGTGCTGCGTTTCGCGGTCCTTGATGAGGCGCTCCAGCTCCTGACGGATGATGGTCTCCGCCAGCTGGGGAACGACCTCCCAGGCAATCTTCTCGATGACGTCGCGGGAGGCCTTGGACAGCGCCTCACGCAACACGGCCTCGCCGCCATCGGCCACCCGAGCGGGCGCGGCGGGCGCCGGGGTGCCCATGTCGAGCGAGATCTCCTCCGCGCCACTCGGCTCGGGCAGGGAGTCCTCGATGCTGATGCTCTCGACCGGAGCAGGACGCGCCGCCGCGGGCTGAGCCGCCGGCGTTCCCAGTCCGAACGGATCCCGAGCACGGGCCGCGGGAGGCGGCGCGGCGGGAGGCAGCGGCGAGCCCCCTGGAGGACGCGGGAAGCCACCCGGAATGTTCGCGGCAGGAGCCCCAGGACGGGCGGCCATGCCCGGCGGCGGAGCCCCCGGAGCGCCCGGACGCGGCGGCAGGCCCGCGCCCCCCGGAGGCGGCGGAACACCCGGCCCCGCGGGACGCGCACCCGCGCCCGGCGGCATCCCAGGCCCCGGAGGACGCGCGCCCGGAGGCATCGCGCCCGGCGG
>JAEMGR010000043.1 GCA_016458225.1 Myxococcaceae bacterium JPH2
GCGGCCCACCATCTACATGCGCGTGGCGGAAGCGGGCACGCCCCCGCCGCTCTCGGGTGCGAAGAGGACGGGCGCATGAAGCCCGGCCCCTCTGCACTCGGCGGCGGCACGGGCCGCAGACGCATCGAGGTCCTGGTGGTGGACGACTCGGCGGTGATGCGCGAGCTGATGACCCAGGTGCTCTCGCGCGAACCCGACCTCGGCGTCACGGTGGCGGCGGATCCCCTCATCGCGTTCGACAAGCTCCAGCGTCTCCGGCCGGACGTCATCGTCCTGGACCTGGAGCTGCCGCGCATGGATGGGCTCACCTTCCTGCGGCGCCTGATGCGCGACTCGCCCCTGCCGGTGGTCGTCTGCTCGGGCACCGCGCCGCGCGGCACGTGGCGCGCGTTGCAGGCGCTCGCGCTCGGGGCGGTGGAGGTGCTGGGCAAGCCGCGCCTGGACCCCACCACCTTCGCCACGCAGGCCACGGGCTTGATTGACGCCGTGCGCGCCGCCGCGCAGGCCCGCCCTCGGCCTCGCGCCCGCGACGCGGCGCCTCGCTCCCCCGCACCACCGCCTGTCGCGCCTCCCTCCCCCGCCGCGCCTCCGCCGGCCCTGGCGGCCGCGCCCCCCGTGACGCCCCCGCCTGCGTTGGCGACCCCACTCTCGCTGCCACGCGCCTCGGAGCCATCCGCCCTGGACGGCGACGTGCTCATCGCCCTGGGCGCCTCCACCGGCGGAGCCGAGGCGCTGCGCGAGGTGCTCACCGTCATGCCCGAGGACGCGCCGCCCATCGTCATCGTGCAGCACATGCCCGCGCCCTTCACGGTGGGCTTCGCGCTCGCGCTGTCGCGCTCCTGTCGCATCGAGGTGCGCGAGGCCCGCGCCGGAGACATCCCGCGCCGAGGGTTGGCGCTCGTGGCGCCGGGCAGCTTGCACCTGCGCGTGCGCGGCAAGGGCGGCGTCTATCGCGTGGAGATCCACGACGGCCCCCCCGTCAATCGACACCGGCCCAGCGTGGACGTGCTCTTCGAGTCCGTGGCGCGCGCCGCGGGTGTTCGCGCCGTGGGCGCCCTGCTCACGGGCATGGGCGCGGATGGCGCGGACGGCTTGCTCCAGATGCGCCAGGCCGGCGCCGTCACGGTGGCGCAGGACGAGGCCTCCTGCGTCGTCTACGGCATGCCCCGCGAAGCCGTGCTGCGCGGCGCCGCCCAGCACGTGGTGCCGCTCTCGCAGATGGGAAACACCCTGTTGAACGCCGCCCGCCGCATCGCGCTCCAGCGCCCGCCCCCCCCACCGCCCACCCCCACCTCCCCATGACCACGACCCGAAACGCCACGACGGCGGTCCCCAGCAAGCCCCCGGCGACACGCCAGCGCGTGCTCCTGGTGGATGACAGCCGCTCCATCCGCACCCTGCTCAAGCTGTACTTGATGGAGCGCGGCTTCGAGTTCCTCGAGGCCAACTCCGCCGAGGAGGCCCTCGCGGTGGTGCGGCACGAGCCCCTGGACCTCGTCATCACCGACTTCAACATGCCCGGCGTCAACGGCGCGAGCTTCGTGCGCCTGCTGCGGCTGAGCGACAACCCGCGCGTGCGCAAGATGCCCGTGCTGATGATGACCAGCGACGAGCGCCCCCAGCACGTCCAGGCCGAGGGCGTGGCCGCGGGCGTGAGCGCCTTCTTGCGCAAGCCCGCCCAGTGCGCGGACCTGCTCGCCACCGTGGCCCGCCTCCTCCCCTCGACGCCCCTTCGCGCGAGCTGACGGCCCCACCTCCCAGAGCACGCCTCCGCACACACTCCGGGCCTCGGCGACAGGCCGGACTTGTCTTGCCCGGGGGAACTGCGTAAGGCGACGGGCGTGACGGCCACCGACACCCAGCGCGCCATCCACGCAGTCTGGCGGATTGAGTCCGCCCGCCTCATCGCCGGACTCACGCGGCTCGTGCGCGACGTAGGTCTCGCCGAGGAGTACGCCCAGGACGCACTCGTCGCCGCGCTGGAGCGCTGGCCCACCGCCGGCATCCCGAGCAACCCGGGCGCGTGGCTCATGGCCACGGCCAAGCACCGCGCGCTGGACTCGCTGCGCCGCGGCAAGTTGCTGGAGCGCAAGCACGAGGAACTGGGCCACGAGCTGGACTTGCGCAGCGAGCTGAACGCGCCAGACCTGGACACCGCCATCGACGAGGACATGGGCGATGACCTGCTGCGGCTCGTCTTCATCTCCTGTCACCCGGTGCTGTCCACCGAGGCCCGCGTCGCGCTCACCCTGCGCCTGTTGGGTGGCCTGACGACCGAGGAGATCGCCCGCGCGTTCCTCGTGCCCGAGCCCACCGTCGCCCAGCGCATCGTCCGCGCCAAGCGGACCCTCGCCGAGGCGCAGGTGCCGTTCGAGGTTCCTCGCGGCGCCGAGATGGAGGCGCGGCTGTCCTCCGTGCTGGAGGTCATCTACCTCATCTTCAACGAGGGCTACTCCGCGACGGCGGGCGACGACTGGATGCGGCCCGCGCTGTGCGAGGACGCCTTGCGGCTGGGGCGCATCCTCGCGGGGCTCGCGCCGAAGGAGCCGGAGGTGCACGGGCTCGTCGCGCTGCTGGAGATTCAGGCCTCGCGCTCACGGGCGCGCGTGGGCCCCTCGGGCGAGCCCATCCTGCTGTTGGACCAGAACCGGGCGAAGTGGGACCACCTGCTCATCGGGCGCGGCCTCGCCGCCCTCCAGCGCGCCGAGGCCCTGAGCGAGGTGCGCGGGGCGTACACGCTCCAGGCCTCCATCGCCGCCTGTCACGCGCGGGCCCGCACCGCCGCGGAGACGGACTGGCCGCGCATCGCGGCGCTCTACGCGGCCCTCGCCGAGCGGCTGCCCACCCCCGTGGTGGAACTCAACCGCGCGGTCGCGCTGGCCATGGCCTTCGGGCCCGCGGTGGGGCTCGAGCTGGTGGATGCGATCCGCAACGAGCCGTCGCTGAAGAACTACCACCTGCTGCCCAGCGTGCGCGGGGACCTGCTGGTGAAGCTCGGTCGGCTGAAGGAGGCGAAGGCGGAGTTCGAGCGGGCCGCCTCGCTGACACGCAACGCCCGGGAGCAGGCGTTGCTGCTGTCGCGCGCGGCCGCCTGCGAGAAGCCCCAGGGCTCCTCCAACACCTAGGTCGCGCTCACTGGGCCTGAGCCGCTGGCTCCTCGCCCGTCCGGCACGAGTCACGCAGCCGCGTGGACCACAGCTGATTGGCGAGCGAGTCATCCAGCGCGGAGAAGAAGACCCGGTCCCCGATGCGCATGAACTCGCGAGGATAGGAGGAGCCGATGGAGAGGATGTCCTTCAGCAGCTTCGTCCCGGCCAGCGTGCCATCCGTCACCCAGGGCTCGATGCCTCTGTCGGATTGCGAGGCGAAGAACGTGAGGTTGTCGCGCACGGTCACCACCGGCGAGCCGTACTCATCCGACAGACTCAACGGCCGCCGCAGCAGCTTCGTCCCGGCGACCGTTCCATCCGTCACCCAGAGCTGCGTGTCCCGAGGCCCCGGCCCCTCGCTCCCAATCCCCATGCTGAAGAAGATGCGCCCGCGCCCCAGCGAAGCGGCGTCCAGGTACGGGTAGGCCTCACCGAACCGGACGTACGGATTGGGCAGCGTCACGATGTGCGTCTGGTCACCGGTCTGGACGTCCATCCGGTAGATGGCCAGCAACTGCGTGGGCACCGACGTCACCGTCACGTAGAGCGCGCCGTTCATCACCTCGAGCAGCGACGGGCGACGCGCGGGACCGAAGGTGTCCAGGCGCACCGTGCCCGCGCTGGTGCCGTCCGTGCGCCAGACCTCGGTGGAGCCATCCAGTCGCGACAGCGTGAAGAACCCCTCCGTGCCCGCCGAGAGGAAACGGCCCGGATACACCGCGCTGGGGGTCGACGAGAACTGCTTGAGCGGCACGGTGCCCGCGGACGTTCCGTTGCTCCGCCACAGGGACGCGCCCGTCGGGCCCTGGATGAAGAAGAGCATTCCGGAGGGCAGCGAGAGACTCCACCCAGACCCGGAGGAGCCCAGCCCCAGGTCGCGGAGCTGGACCGTTCCATTCGCGCTCCCATCCGAGGTCCAGACCTCGGTGTGAGGGAGCGCGGGGTCGGGCGGCGCGTACTCGCGCAAGAACACGAGCCGATTGCCCAGGGCCGTCAGGTGCGTCACGGAAGAGTGCTCGATGCCGGGGCCGAAGGTGAAGAGGCGCTTCGTGTTCGCCGCCAGGCCTCGGGTGACCCACAGCTCATCACCGCGCAGGTAATCCATCACCGTGAAGAAGAGCTGGTCCGTGGCGGCCGTGAGGTCCCCCACGCGCATGCCCAATCCCACGAGGGGAAAGGACTTCACCTCGGTCGTGCCCGCCTCGGAGCCATCGCTCTTCCAGAGCGCGCGACGACCGTCCTCGAAGTTGATGGCGAAGAAGAGCGTGCCCTTGAAGTCCGTCAGGCTCTCCGGCGCCTCGGAGAGGCGCCCCGGGAAAGGCGAGGGCGGGAGGATCCGCTTCACCCGCGCGGTGTCCGCCGGGCCCGGAAGGCACCAGGCGTCCGCCACGCATCCGGACGCGTCTTCCGTTGCCCGAGGCTCCGTCTGTTCATCGGCCGACACCCCTGCCTCCGGCAGCGTGCCACCACAGCCCAACATCAGCAGGCACCCCACCACCCCAACGCCCCAAGCGCGCATGCGTCCTTCCCCTCCGCGACCGGCCTGCGCGAATGGGTAGGAAGCGGCGAGGGTGGAAACAACCCCCCGCGCGCGACCCCGGCTATCGCCTGCCTACCGGCCCAGCCGAGCCGCCAGTTCGAGCCGAGCCGCCACCGCCAACGCATCCGCGCGGTTGTTCTCCACGTCGTCGGAGTGGCCACGCACCCAATGCCAGGACACCTCGTGCGAGCGCGTGGCCTCCAGCAGCTCGCGCCAGAGGTCCGCGTTGGACACGGGCTTCTTGTCGGACGTGCGCCACCCGTTGCGCTGCCACTTGTCCAACCACTTCGACTCGAAGGCGTTGCGCAGGTATTGCGAGTCGGTGAAGACCTGGACACGACACGCCATCTTCAGCGACTTGAGCGCCACGAGCGCCCCCGTCAACTCCATCCGGTTGTTGGTGGAGTCCGGCTCCGCGCCGCTGAGCTCCTTGCGATAGCCGGAGCGCTCGGGCGCGATGAGGACAGCGCCCCATCCGCCCAACCCTGGGTTCGGCGAGCAGGCACCATCGCAGTAGATATGGACGAGGGGGAGCGACATCGGGCGCGCATGCTATGCGCTCCACCCCATCCGTCCACCTCTACGTGGCCGAGGGCTCACGCGGCGTCAGCGGGCTGTCCAGGGCCCAGCGGGCAATCTCGTCCTTGCGCGCGAACCACACGCCCGGCTGGCGCTGCGCATAGGCGATGAACTCCTCCAGCACCTTCACCCGCCCGGGCCGGCCCGAGATGCGGTCGTGCATGCTGATGGACATCATCCGCCGGCGTCCCGCGGCCTCGGCGTAGAGAGCATCGAACTCGTGCTTCAGCTCGCTGGCGAACTGGTCGGCGGTGGCGTTGCGCAGCTCGAAGTTCACGATGTCGTTCATGCCCAGCGTGTACGGCACCACCGCGAAGGGCTTGCCGCGCACGTCCACGAGGAAGGGCTCGTCCCGGCTCACGTCATCGATGTGGTACAGGAAGCCCAGGTCCTGGAGGATCTCCAGCGTGCGCGGCGTGCCTCGCATCCAGAACGCGTTGAAGCCCACCGGCGTCTGCCCCGTGGCCTGCTGGATGACGCGCACGTTCTGCGAATAGGACGCCCGCTCCTCCTCGGGCGACATGGAGAACTGGGGCGTCCACGTCTGCCCGTGCGCCGCGGCCTCGTGGCCGCGCTCGACGATTTCGCGCGCCAGCGCGGGGTGGCGCTCCACGGCGCGCCCCACCATGTGCGAGGTCACCTTCACGCCGCGGCGCGCGAACATCTCCAGCAGGCGCGGGATGCCCTCCTTCACGCCATAGGCGTACCAACTGGCCGCGGGCAGGTCCGGATACTTCTCGTCGATGGGCGGAAACGGGCTGCTGGCGCCTCGCTCGGGCTGCGCGCCGGCTTCGAACTGCATGGACAGCGAGATGGCCAGCCGCGCGCCATCCGGCCAGAAGCGGGGCCGGTCCACGGAGCCGCGCGGACGTGACTTCGACGGCTCCGCGGACGCGGACAGCGGCAGGGCCTCGGCCATCGCCAGGGCACTTCCCGCGAGCGCGGTGTGGGAGAGGAACTCGCGTCGGGTCGTCATCGGGAGGCTCGGGCGTCCGGGTGTGAAGTCCGCGCGGGCTGCGACGACAGCAGGCCATCCACCGAGAAGCGTCCGAAGCGCGCGGTCCCGAGGAGCGCCGCGTAGAGGGCCACGTAGATCATCTGCACGCCCAACGTCTCCCACTCGCTGCGCAGCGCGGTGCCGAAGACGAGGGCCATCATGAGCAGCCCACCGGCCGCGAGCGCCGGGCGCGTGCGCCATCCCAGGGCGACGAGGAGGCCCACCGCCGTCTCGGCGAACGGCAGCGCGAGCGCGAAGGGGCGCACCATCAGCTCGGGCATGAGCGAGCCGGCGAAGGCCTTCACCAGCGCGTCGGCGAAGGCCGCGGGGCCACTCACCAGGCGCACCACGCCGTGGAGGAAGATGTTGAGGCCCAGCGTGACGCGCAGCAGGGCATGGCCCGCCTCGGCATCGGTGAGCCCGAGCCAGCGCTCGGACGAGGGGACGGAATCAGTGGGCATGGGTTGCTCCAGGAAAGAGCCGGGCGTGACGTGCCCGGGAGACTCTCTCTTGCGCCCCGAGGTCTGGATTGGGAACGTGGGCGCGAGGAATCACGCCTGTGCCCGCCCGGAAAAACCCCAGCGCCCTGCTCTTCGACGAGGTCATGCCCCTGCACGCGTTCGTGCGCGCCGTGGAGGACGGTGGCTTCTCCGCCGCCGCGCGCCGGCTGGGCCTGACGCCCTCCGCGGTGAGCAAGCAGGTGGCGCACCTGGAGGCGAAGCTCGGCGCCCGCCTGCTCCGCCGCACCACGCACCACGTGAGCCTCACGGAGGCAGGCAGCCTGTTCTACCAACACTGCCGCCGAGTCCTCGCGGAGCTGGAGGACGCGGCCCTCTCCGTGTCAGCCCTGGATGAGCGCCCTCGCGGACTCCTGCGCATCGCCGCGCCCGCGGTGCTCGGGGAGCTGCACATCGGCGCCGCGGCGGCGGCGTTCCAGGCGGACTTCCCGGACGTGCACGTGGACGTGGACGCGAGCGACCGGGTGGTGGACCTCGTCGAGGAGGGCTTCGACGTCGCCATCCGCATCGCGGATGACCTGAAGGACAGCACGCTGGTGGTGCGTCGGCTCGCTCCCGAGCAGCGCTTGCTGTGCGCGAGCCCCGACTATCTCCGGCGTCGCGGCACGCCGCGCGACATCGACGAACTCGTCACGCACGACTGCCTGCTCTTCAAGCGGAGCCGAGGGCCGCTGGACTGGCAGTTCCAGGAGAAGGGTGGCCCCCGCGCCGTGCGCGTGACGGGCGCCTTCCAGTCCAACAACAACGTGGTCCTCCGGTGCGCGGCGCTCAAGGGGCGAGGCATCGCGAACCTGCCGCGCTACCTCGTGGCCGAGGAGCTGCGCGCGGGCACGCTGGTGCCCGTGCTCACCGACACGCCCATCGTGGGTCGCGGCATCTTCCTCGTCTATCCGCACCGCCGCCTCGTCCCGCCCAAGGTGCGCGCCTTCACGGACTTCTGCATCCGCTACTTCCAGCGCACGCTCCCCTCCGACGAGCGCCCGTAGTCCTCCGAGCCCACGGCCCGAATCGCCTCAGTGCTCGTGCCGGTGGTGCAGGTCGGAGACGTGCGCGTGGGCATGCGCCAACGGCTCATGCTGGTGCGCATGGCTGTGCGGCTCGGTCAGCGCCACGCCCGGAGGATGCGCGTGACGGTGGTGTGCATCGTGGACATGGAGGTGCTCGTGTTCGAGCGGCTCATGGACATGCAGGTGGCTGTGTCGCTCGCGCAGCAGGAGCACCACGCCCACGGCCATGAGGCCACCCGCCAGCGCATCCGTGGGGCGCAGGTGCTCACCCAGGAGAGGCACCGCCGCCAGCGCTCCGACGAATGGCGCGGTCGCGAAGTAGGCCGCTTCGCGCGCGGCCCCCAGCAAGCGCAGGGCATGCGCGTCCAGCACGATGGAGACGCCGTAGCTGGCGAACCCCAACACCAACGCCGCGCCCACCAGGGGCAACGCGGGCACGTGCTGTCCCATGAGCAGCGCGAGGACGAGTGAACACGCCCCGGCCCCCAGCGCCTTGAGCCGCGCGATGGCCATGGGGTCCTTCAGCGACACGCGCTGCGTGAGGTTGTTGTCCACCGCCCACGAGAGGCAGGCCCCCGCGAGCGCCAGCACGCCCAGCACGTCGCCGTGCAGCTCGCCTTGCTGGACGCCCAGCACCGCGGCCCCGAGCAAGATGGCGCCCGCGGACATCAAGCCCGCGCGGCCCAGGTGCTCCCCGAAGACGAGGAGCGCCAGGACGATGGTGAAGGGTCCCTCCAAATTCAGCAGGAGCGCCCCCGCCACTCCGGACATGCGCTGGAGCCCCACCAACATGAGGACGGGCCCCACCACGCCGCCGCAGAGGATGATGGCCAGCAACAAGGGAACGTCCTGCCTCCCGAGCCGCGCTTCACGACCGACGGAGCGAGGCACGGAGGCGCGGGCGCGGAGCACCCAGCCGAGCCCCGACAGGCCCAACCCTCCGCCCAGATACAGCAGGGCCGCCAGCATGAGCGGTGTGCTGCCAGGCAACAGCAGCTTCGCGACCGGCGCGCTCAACCCGAAGAGCGCCGCGGCCGAGAGCCCGAACACCGCGCCCTTCACGCCTTGGGAGTCCGACACGTCACCCCGCCTCCATCCGAGCCCGAACCTTCGAACCCGGCTCAGTCAAACGTCATGTCCGGCGCCGTGTCTCGCAAGAAAGTCCCGCCCCGAAGGCCGGTGTCCCGAGGTGTATGTTGCGAGTCAGAAGGACTGGCGCAGCAGCGCTTCCACGGCGGCCTTGCGTCCGGGGCTCAGG
The DNA here is from genome assembly GCA_016458225.1 of Myxococcaceae bacterium JPH2. Classification (NCBI taxonomy): domain Bacteria; kingdom Pseudomonadati; phylum Myxococcota; class Myxococcia; order Myxococcales; family Myxococcaceae; species Myxococcaceae bacterium JPH2. The sequence goes on from JAEMGR010000043.1 coordinate 9,049, forward strand.
CGCAGGCGCGTGCCGTCGCGCAGCACCACCACCCAGCCCTTGTCCACGTCCGGCTCCAGCTCGCGGATGCGCTCCACGTTGACGAGCGTGGAGCGGTGCACTCGCACGAAGCGCCGCGGATCCAACCACGCCTCCACCTGCGCCAGCGTCTCGCGCAGCATGGGGCTGCGGCCACCCGCGTGCAGCACCACGTAGTTGCCCTCCGCCTCGCACCAGTCCAGGTCGGCGACGGGCAACAGCAGCACCTTGCCTCCCGTCTTCACCGCGATGCGCTCGACCAGGCCCTCGCGCGGCCCGGCTGGCGGCGGCGGCGGGCCCGGAGACAGGCTCGGAGGCGGCAGGCGCCGCGCGTCGAGCAAGGCGGACAGCTGCTCCAACAGTTGACGGTCCCTCCCACGGGTCACCTGTCGGCGCACGCGCTCCAGTGACTCGTGGAAGCGGCGGTCCGTGAAGGGCTTGAGGAGGTAATCGAGCGCGCTCGCCTCGAACGCGCGAACGGCATACGCGTCGAACGCCGTCACGAAGACGACGGGCGGCATGCGCTCCGGCCCCACCTCGCGCAGGACGCCCAGGCCATCCAGCTCCGGCATCTGCACGTCCAGGAACACGGCGTCCGGCCGTGCGCTCAAGATGAGGTCCACCGCCTCGCGACCGCCCTCGCACTCCAGGACGGACGCGACATCCGGCGCGCGCGCGAGCAGGTGCTTCACGTTGTCCCGCGCGAGGGGCTCGTCATCCACCACCAGCACTCGCATCCCCGGGCCTCTCGACTCCTGCTCAGCCACGGCTCCACTCCTTCCCGTCTTGCACGCGCGCGGAGGCCTCCAGGTAGGGCAGCTCCACGCGCGCTCGCACGCCCCCCTCGGGCAGGTCCTCCAGCGTCAATCCATATCCCTCGCCATACAGCTCGCGGATGCGGTCGCGCGTATTGACCACGCCGATGCCCGTGCCGCCCGCGCCCCCGGCCCGCAGCCCCGGTCCGTCATCGCGGACCTCCAGCCGCAGCCGCTCGCCCCACCGCGAGGCGCGCACGAGGATCCGCCCTCGCGACGCGCGACGCGACGTGCCGTGCTTCACCGCGTTCTCCACCAGCGGCTGGAGGATGAGCGAGGGCACTCGCGCCCCGAGCGTCTCGGGGTCGGGCTCCAGCAGCACGTCGAGCTTCCGCCCGAAGCGCAGCTGCTCGATGCCCAGGTAGCGCCGCACCATCTCCAGCTCCTCGGCCAGCGGAACCTCGTGGTCGCCGCGCCCCTCCAGGCTCGCGCGCAAGAGGTGCCCCAGCTCCGCCAAGGCCTCCACCGCCTCCGGGTTGCGCTCCTGGCGCACCAGCCCTGTCACCGCGTTGAGGGTGTTGAAGAGGAAGTGTGGCTCCAACTGCGAGCGCAGCGCCTGCAGTCGCGCCTCCGCCAGCCGCGCGGCCCACCGGAACTCCTCCACCTCCTGCTCGCGCACGCGTCGCGCCGCCGCCAGCGCGGTCCACGCCGCCAGGAACAACAGGTACTCGAAGTAGCCCGCCGCGCCCCGCTCCAGCAGCAGCGACGACAGCCCGTCGATGAACGCGATCCGCCGCGCCTCCCAGGACTGGAGGACCCACAGCACCGGCGCGAGCAGCAGCACATGCACCAGCGCGAAGCCCACGCCCGCGCCCAACAGCGTCATCCCATTGCGAGCCCACCGAGGTCCCGCCAATGGCATCCGCCGGAAGAGCGCGATGAGCCACGGGCCGAGCAACGCCCAGGCACTGTAGGGCACCAGCTCCAGGGCCAGCTTGAAAGCGAAGTCCCGAGGCTCCCGCGCATAGGCCCCGAGCGCGTGCGGCAGCGCCCCCAGCACGCCCGCCGCCATGCCCAACGCCCAGACGCGCACCGTCGGCGGCACGCGCGCCAGAAGCTCCAGCGGTGACTCCCTGTCCCTGCCCACCGCGTGGCTCATGGCATTCCTCGGACTGAGAGCCTACCGCGACGCACGAGACAAACATGTCCTGGGCTTGGGCTATGCTGCCGCCGCGCCGTGAAGAGGAGCCCCGGGGGCCTCGCGCCCGATTCCAGTCCCACGAGTCCACCCCGCCTCCGCGGCGGCACCCTCCATGCCGAGGACGTCGCCTCCACGTCCGAGCGCGAAACGTCGCGGCGCGTCCACGGCGGAACCCTCCAGGTCGAGGCCGTCGAGCCCGAGCGTCCCCGCCCCTCCCGTGTGTCGGGCAGCACCGCCCTGCTGGTGGCCGCGGGCCTCGCGCTGCCCAGCGTGGCGGCCTTCCTCCTGCGCCCCACTCCGCCCGAGCAGGCGCCTCAGAGCCATCCCGCGCATGAGCGTCCGCCGCCAGAGCAGGCCCCCGCGGCACCGCGCGAACCCGCGCCCGCTCCGATGGGGCCCGTGCGCGTCTGCGTGCTGCGCTTCCGGAGCCTGGGCGAGGACGCGATGCTCCCGCCCTTGGAAGAGGCCCTGGCCGAGGCCGTGGTGACGGACGTGGGTCAGCAGCCCGGCCTGCGCATCATCGAGCGCGGTCAGCTCGACCTCGACCTGCGCGAGCAGGACTTCTCCAATGGGCCTCGCGTGGCGCCCGAGACGCGCGCGCGACTGGGCCGCATCGCGGGCGCGGAGGTGGTGGTCATCGGGAGCGTCCAGCGCTCTGGGGACGTGCTCCGGGCCGCCGCGCGCTTCGTCCATGTGGAGTCCGGCGAAGTGCTGGACTCGGTGCGCGTGGAGGCACCCGCGCAGGCGCCCTTCGTCCTCCAAGACCTGCTCGCGGAGCGCGTGCGCACGCTGCTGCCAGCCCTCCTCCCTCGGTTGCGACCATGAAGCCGTTCGTGTGCGCGCTGCTGTTGGTGTCGCTCACCGTCGCCGCCGAGCCCGCGTCCCCGCCCTTGAGCCCCGTGGCGGTCATGCCGTTCCGGAACCTCAACGGCGACACGGACCTGGACTGGCTCGGGCGAGGCATGACGGAGACGCTCGTGTCGGACCTCCGAGCGAGCGGGCGGGTCGATGTGGTGGAGCGCGAGCAGTTGGACCACGCGCTGAACGAGCTGGCCCTGCAGACGCGAGACGAGCCCGCGCCCTCCACCGCCGCGCGCGTGGGCAAGCTCGTGGGCGCGCGCACGGTGCTGCTGGGGAGCGTGCAGCGAGCGGGCCCCCAGGTGCGCATCAACGCGCGCTTCATCGTCGTGGAGACGGGCGAGGTCATGGAGACGGCCAAGGTGACCGGCCCCATGGAGCGCATCTTCTCGCTCCAGGACAAGGTCGTCGCGCAGTTGATGGGCGCCGCCGCTCCACCCAGCAGCAAGCGCCCCTCGGGCGCGCGCATCGTGCGCGCCTTCGAGAGCTATGGCCGTGCGCTCGCCAGCACGTCCGTCGAGGAGCGCCTGCGACTGCTGCGTGAGGCGCAGAACGAAGCCCCCGAGCTCCCCTATGCCCGAGAGGAGATGGCGCGCGTGGCGGGGCGCATCGCGGAGTTCGAGCAGCTCAATCACCCGCGCCTGATGAACCAGGCCGAGGGATTCCGGGCCCGGATGAACGACCCGAACCTCACCTCGCTCCAGCGCTCGGAGGCCGCGCTCGACCTCATCAACTTCCAGATGCTGCGCGGCTCCTGGCGAGCCATCGTCCGCGACACGGAGCAGATTCGGAAGCTCGACCTGCCCTTCTCCCAGGGGAGGCTCCCCGCCGAGGAGGCCGCGTACGCGCACGTCCTGGCGATGTCGCACCTCGATGATCCCACCGCGACCCTGAAAGACGGCGAGGCCTTTCTCCGAGACTGGCCCGCCACGCTTCACACGCAGGTCGTCGCATCCATCCTGCGCAGCGTCGCCATCGCACGAAACCTGCGCGAGCAGAGCATCCGCTCGACGCTCCAGCGGTTGGAAGAGGCAGAGCGAGCCCACGCGGAGGCATTCACCCAGCTCAAGCGCCTGGGATGGTCCAGCACCCTGGAGCTGCGCGGCCGGGACTACGACCGCTGCATGCTGGCCACATCCGACGGGACCTATGCGTTGGCCTTGGAGCCCTGCCAGCGCTACTACCTGACGTGGAACACCCCGCCGCACGAGGAGCGCCAGCTGACCCGCAACGCCCGCTCCTTTGAGATCATCTCGCTCATCGGACTCCGGCGCTTCTCCGAGGCCCGGGCGCGGATGGAGGAGTTTCGCGCCGTGGATCCCCAGGGCGCGGCGGGCAGCCCCGCCGAGCAGCGCCTCCTCGTCCTCCTTCCGGAAGACGAGGAGAACTAGCCCGGCGGGCTCAGCTCACGGCGTGCCGGAGGACGCGTGCAGGGCCCCGTCCGCCGAGGCCTCATGCTGGGGCCCGAGCGCCGAGCGCTGGAGCCAACCGGCGAGCCCGAGCAACGCGAGCCCGGACGTGCGCAGCGTGCGCAGCAGCTCCATGGCGTGCGTGGGCTCTCCGGGGAGGACGACGGGCAGCCACTCGCGCGCGTCGTAGGCGAGCCACACCGCGCCCGAGATGCCCATGGCCCACCACACCCACGCCAGCCGTCCACCGCGCAGCATGTACGCAACGCGCAGGATGGGGACGACGAGCAGGATGGTCGCCATGTCCGCCAGCGTCGACGCGATGACGATGATGGCCGAGTACGTGAGCGTGGAGGACGCCCCCAGGTGCCGCGCCTCGGTGACGAGCGGAGGGCCGCCCACCGCGAGCGCCGCCACCGCCATGAGGCCCCACAAGAGGTGGGTCCGCGCGCTCGACGGCGGCTGGAGTCCGGACTGGCGGTAGGTCATCGCCAAGAGGATGAGCGCGTAGGTGGTGGAGATGTTCGCCAGGACCACGACGACCATGCGCAGCGGCAACAGCGGTGACTCGGTGAAGGGCACATCCGGCACCGCGTGCAGCCAGTAGCTGCGCAGCGCGGTGCTCACGAGCGAGAGGATGGCCCCCGAGGAGAACCCCGCCCAGACCTTGCGCAGGTAGTCGCCCTGCCCGAAGGCCATCGCCGCCGCGACGGTGCCGAACACGGCCAGGAGGCCCGCGCTCCACCCCGCCGCGTCGTGCACGAGCAGGAGCTGCCGAGGCGAACCCAGCGTGCCGGACACCGCAATCAGGTGGCCCAGCTGCAGCACCACCGCGATGCCCACCCACAGCCCGAGGGGCGCGCTGGACCGGCCAGTCGTGGAGGCGCTCATCGCTGCTTCTCCATGGCCGCGGTGAACTCGGTGAGGATGACCTTGGTGTGCAGGGCGCCAATGAAGGTGTTGAGCATGGGCTTGAGCCCCTCGAGCAATTGCGGGAGGTCCTGGACCGCGACCTGCTCGGGGGGACGCTTGAGCGCGCGAACCGCGGCCGTGTGAATGGCCATCTTCGCGGTGAAGCCTCCGAGGAGTGGTTCGAGGTGGCGCACGAGGATGTCGTGCCAGCCAGACGGCGAGGATTGGGTGGAAGCAGTTGGGGAAGTCACGCCACCTCCGCGTAGGGGCAACGCCCAGCGTAGAGTCATTTCCGACCAAACACGAGCGCTCCGCGCGCAGCGCGTTGCATCGCACCCGGGAATTCCCAGCGACTTCCGAAAGAGGCAGCAGGCGGCCGAGCGCTGCCTACACCTCGACCTGATCCATCATCCACACGGCCAGCTCTTCCAGCTCGCGCGCCTGGCCCGGGTGGCGCTCCCGCACCTCGTCGACAGCGGCCTTCACGCCCGAGCGGCGGTAGGGCTTGCCCACGAGGGTGGCCTGGAGATCCTGGACGAGGTCGGGGAACAGCGCGTCGGAGAACACCTGCGCCCGGGTGATGTGGCCCTGTTCCGAGTCGACGTGCACCTCGAAGAAACCCCAGGACAGGTACTCAATCATCTGGTGGTTGAAGCGCGGGGCGTTGCCGAAGCGCCAGTCCCACGAGGAGAATTGATCGAACATGCCCTGGAGCGTGGGCTGCTGCTGGAGGAAGTCGTGGTTGAGGACCTCCGGCTTCGCGGGCGCGCCGTGCGCGTCACAGAAGGCGCCCATGACGGCGTCGCACAGCCGCTCGTGGGTGACGTCCACCTGGTGCTGGTTGATGTTCATCACCCGCGCGCGCACGCTGGCCTGCCCCTTGGACTCCAGCTTCTTGGGGTGCGGCGTCAGGTAGTTGGACAGGCGCGTGAGGTCCGTGGAGATGAGGAACGTGCCGTGGTGGAAGGCCCGGTCACGCGACTCGCGGTACGCGCTGCCGCTGATCTTCCGAGGACCATCCGCCGTGGGAATCACCAGGTCATTGCGCCCGGACGCCTCGGCGGACACGCCCAGCCGGCGCAGCGCGTCCAGCAGGATGGTGACGTTGGCGGACTTGTCGTAGCCCTGCTTGGGCGACAGGAACGTGAAGTTGGTGTTGCCCAGGTCATGGAACACCGCGCCGCCGCCACTGGTGCGCCGCGCGAGGAAGATGTTGTCCTCCTCCATGCGCTTCAGGTTGCACTCGGACCAGGGGTTCTGGTTGCGCCCGATGACGACCGTCTCGGCGTTGCGCCAGAGGAACAGCGTCTGGGTGCTCGAGTCCATCTCCCGGAAGATCCAATCCTCGGTCGCGAGGTTGAACCAGGGATTGAAGGTCTCCGACACGAGGATGCGGATGCGCGGCGGTGGGGCCATGGGCCGTTAACCTAGCGTGCTCCTGGCACCCATCCCAAGGCCCGCGGCGCTCAGTGCCGGCTGGGCTGGGCCGGCTCCACCGCGATGCCTCGGGCCACCACCGTCACCTCCTCGGGCGACTCGTCCTGCAGCGAGACGCGGATCATCTCCCGAAGCTCGGGACCGTCGACGTGGCCGTGGACAGCGATGGCGTGCGCCACCGCGGCGTTGAACACCTCCTCCTCCTCGCCCGCGATGGTCAGCGTGCAGTGCGACTCGCTCGGAGCCTGGCGGCAATCCATCACCTTGCGCGTCATGTCGTTCCTCCCTCTTCCTCTGGGAGTGGACACGCGCGGAGGTTCACGCAAGGCGCGCTCGGATGCGCTGTCGTGGAGCGTCCAGTCGGACGGCGCGCGGCGAGGACGAGGGCACGGCTGCCCGCCCTGTCCCCGCGCTGCGCGGAGGCTCGACTCAGCCGGGCCGCGCGGCCTCGAGCGCGGGCGCGGGCTCCTCGGCGGGAGGCCCGTGGCGGAACGCTTCCTCCATGCGCGCGTCATCGCGCAGGCCCTCCCACTTGGCCACGACGAGGGTGGCCACGCCATTGCCAATGGTGTTGGTGATGGCGCGCACCTCGGACATGAAGCGATCCACGCCGATGATGAGCGCCACGCCCTCCACGGGAACCTTGCCGTGCAGGGCGGACAGCGTGGCCGCCAGCGTGATGAAGCCCGAGCCCGTCACGCCCGCGGCGCCCTTGGAGGTGAGCAACAGCACGCCCAGGAGGGTGAGCTGCTCCCCGAGCGTCAGGGGCACATCGAGCGCCTGCGCCACGAAGAGCGAGGCCATGGTGAGGTAGATGCAGGTGCCGTCCAGGTTGAACGAGTACCCCGTGGGGAGCACCAGTCCCACCACGGCCCGGTCGCACCCGGCCTCCTCCAGGCGCTTCATCATCCGGGGCAGCGCGGGCTCGGACGACGACGTGGCGAGCACCAGCAGCAGCTCGCCCTGGATGAAGCGCAGGAAGCGCCACAGCGAGAAGCCGCTCAGCCGCGCGATGAGCCCCAGCACGCCCACCACGAAGAGCAGACACGTGGCGTAGACGGACACCAGGAGGAAGCCGAGCGAGCCCAGCGTGCCCAGACCGAACTTGCCCACCGTGAAGGCCATGGCGCCGAACGCGCCAATCGGCGCCAGCTTCATCAGCATGGTCACGATGCCGAAGAACACCTGGGACAGCCGCTCCAGGAACTCCAGCAGCGCGTGCCCCGCCGGCCCCAGGCGGGTGAGCGCGCTGCCGAAGAGCAGCGCCACGAGGAGGACCTGGAGCAGGTCCCCCTTGGCGAACGCGTCACCGAAGCTGGTGGGGATGATGTTGAGCACGAAGGACGTGAAGTCCTGGTGCGCGGCGGCGGTGCGGTACGCGTCGATGGACTTCACGTCCAGGCGCGACACGTCGATGTGCATGTTCGCGCCAGGCTGGAGCACGTGGGCGACCACGAGCCCCAGCGCCAGCGCGCAGGTGGTGAGGACCTCGAAGTAGAGGATGGCCTTCACGCCGATGCGGCCGACGTGCTTCATGTCGCCCATCCGCGCGATGCCAATCACCACCGTCAGGAAGATGATGGGGGCAATCATCATCTTGATGAGGCTGATGAACCCGTCCCCCAAGGGACGCATCTTCGAGCCCAGGTCGGGCCAGAGGTAGCCGAGCAACACGCCGGCCCCGATGGCCCCCAGCACCTGGACGTAGAGGCTCTTCCAAATCGGTCTCATCAGCTCCGGAAATACCACAGCCCCTGCTCAGGCGTGGATGCGGGTCCCCAGGACCTCCAGGAACTTCGCGAGCCAGTCCGGGTGCGCGGGCCACGCGGGCGCGGTGACGAAGGGCCCGTCCACCACGGCCTTGTCGATGGCGATGTCCGCGAACTCGGCGCCCGCGGAACGGACCTCCGGCGCACAGGCCGGGTAGGCGGAGATCTTCCGGCCCTTCACCACATCCGCCGCCGTGAGGATCTGCGCGCCGTGACACACCGCCGCGATGGGCTTCTGGGCCGCCGCGAAGCCGCGCACGATGTCGAGCACGCGGCGGTTGAGGCGCAGGTACTCGGGAGCCCGGCCTCCGGCGATGACGAGCCCGTCGTAGCCGCTGGCCTCCACCGCGTCGAAGGAAGCGTTGAGCACGAAGTCATGCCCGCGCTTCTCGCTGTACGTCTGGTCGCCCTCGAAGTCGTGGATGGCGGTGCGAATCTTGTCGCCCGACTTCTTGTCCGGGCAGACCGCGTGCACGGTGTGGCCCACCATCTGGAGCGCCTGGAACGGGACCATGATTTCGTAGTCCTCGCCGTAGTCGCCCACCAGCATCAGGATCTTCTTTCCCATGTCGCCTCCCTTGGGCGCGCCCCATGCGCGCTCGCGCGATGCCGTGAGGCACCCGCACGGGCACCGAGCGTCCCCCTCGCGGGCGCTCGAGGCAAGACGGCCTCGGGAGGGCTCGACCGAGGGTGGCGAGTCCCGCCATTCCCCCGACCGCGCGCGCCTGCTCGGCCGCACACCGCGCCGGGCCGGGTCCCTGCTATGGTGCCCGGCGCATTCATGACTCCAGTGGATTTGCCCCCAGCCGGCCCTCCTGCCTCGGGCGAGGCACGACCGTCCGGCGCCTCGCTCCTCGACCGCTTCCTTTCGCTGCCCACCCTCTCCCTGCTCGACGCGCAGGGTCGGGACACGGGGGACGTGCGCGAGCGCGCCGCGCGCCTCGCCCGAGCGCTCCGGGACGCGGGAGTTCCCCCCGGTGGCCGCGTCGGCGTGGCCCTGCCCAACGGGCCTGAGTTCGTCATCGCGCTCGTGGCTTGCCTGGAGGCGCGCGCCACCTTCGTGCCCCTGAGCCTCGCCCTGTCGCCCGAGGTTCGCGACCGCCGGCTGGAGCGGATCCACGCGGCGGCCCTGGTGGACGCGGAGGGCGTGGTGCGCCGGGAGGCACCGCCGCCCGAGCCGGATGTCCCCGTGCCCGCGGTCATCCTCTTCACCAGCGGCAGCGAAGGAGACGGGCGCCCCGTGGCCCTGCCGGAGTCCGCGCTCCTGCACGTCGTCGACACGCACCACCCCGCGCTCGCGTATGAGCCGGGCACGCGCGTCACGGGCTACCTGCCGTGGAGCCACGCCTTCGGCTTCACCCTCGAACTGCTGATGGGGCTGCTGCACGGCGCCCGGGTGCGTTCGGTTCCACCGCCCTCGTTCCCCGAGGTGCTCGCCTCGGAGCCGCCGGGCTTCCTGTTTACCGTGCCGCGCATGCTGGAGCGGCTCGACACGTCCACGCTGCGCGCGCTGCGCGGAGGAATCGTGGGCGGCGCTCCCGTGCGCGGTGCGCTGCGCGAGCACCTGCGGGGCAGCCAGCTGCGCGTGGGCTACGGACAGACGGAGTGCGCCCCGGGCGCCTCACTGGGCGAGGCCGGCGAGTGGAACCACGACGACTTCCTCGGCCGCGCGCTGGGCTGTGAGCTGGAGCTGCACCCCGCGGGCGACGGCGAGCACCAGGAGCTGCGCGTGCGCGGCGCCAACCTCGGCCTTGGCTACGTGGACGGCGCGCGCATCCAGCCCTTCCCGCTGGACGCGGGCTGGCGCGCGACCGGAGACCTGGCGAGCGCCGTGGACGGCGGCTTCGTCTCCGAGGGCCGGCGCGACGAGTTGTTCAAGCTCGACAACGGGCGGATGGTGAACCCCGTGCCATTGGAGCTGCCCTTCGACGGCCGCATCCTGCTCGTGGGCATGGGGCGCAACCTCATCCAGCCGCTCGCCCGAGGCGAGGTCCCCTCGGGCTTCGCGCTCCCCATCCCCCACCTCCCCCCCCGGCTGATGCCCGAGTCGTTCTGGAGCGCGTGCACGACGCCCACCGGCAAGGTCTCCCGGCGGCGCGCCCAACGTCTCTTCGAGGAATCATGACTGCCCGCCCTCCCCTTCACTCGCTCACCTTCGACCGCAGCCGCCGGCTGACTCCGGCGGACCTCGTGGCCGCGGCCGAGCCCGTCCAGCTCACCCTCTCCGAGGAGACGCGCGCGCGGGTCTCGCGCTGCGAGGGCTTCGTGCGCGAGCAGAACGCCGCGGGCACACCCATCTACGGGATGACCACGGGCTTCGGCCCGCTCGTGGCCTTCGGCGCGGCCCCCAGTCCCGTGGAGCAGGGCTATGGCCTGCTCAACCACCTGCGCTCAGGCCAGGGAGACTACCTGTCCCCGGGCGTGGCGCGCGCCATGTTGTTGGCCCGCGTGTGGTCGCTCGCACAGGGACACTCGGGCGTGAGCCTGCCCGTCATCGACGACCTGTGCGCCGCGCTCGCCACGCCCTTCGCGCCGGCGGTGCCGGAGTGGGGCTCGGTGGGCGCCAGCGGAGACCTCACGCCCCTGGCCCATGCGGCGGGCGCGCTGCGCGGCGAGGGCGAGGCCTTCTGGGGCGAGGAGCGCGTGCAGGCCTCCGTTGCATTGGAGCGCGCGGGGCTGCGGCGGCTCGTGCTCCAGGGCCGGGACGCATTGGGATTGGTGAACGGCACGTCGTTGACGGCGGCCGCGGCGGGGCTCGCGGTGCACTCCGCGCGGCGGGCCGTGACGCTCGCGTTGAACCTCACGGGCCTCTTGGCGGAGTCGCTCGGCGCCGCGGACACGTTCACCTCGCCGGAGCTGCTGGAGGCATCGGGCCACCGCTCGGCGCATGACGTGGCGGTGCGGCTGCGCGAGCGGCTGCGGGGCGCCACGGTGAAGGACGGCCGCCCGCTTCAAGAGGCGTACAGCCTGCGGTGCGTGCCGCAGCTCGTGGGCGCGGTGGAGGAGTCGCTGCGCCACGTGGAGCACGTCGTCGAGTCCGACCTCAACGGCGTGAGCGACAACCCGCTCTTCTTCCCGGAGCAGGGCAAGGTCATCCACGGCGGCAACTTCTTCGGGCAGCAGGTGGCCTTCGCCGCGGACGCGCTGAACCTCGCGCTCACGCAGCTGGCCAACCTGGCGGAGCGCCAGTTGGACATGCTGTTGGATCCAGGGCGCAACGGCGGCCTGCCGCTGCTGCTGTCCGCGCGGCCCGGGGCGCAGTCGGGACTCGCGGGCGTCAACCTCGCGGCCACGGCGATCGTCGCGGCGATGCGTCGCTACGCCACGCCCGCGAGCATCCAGACGTTGCCCACCAACGGCCACAACCAGGACGTGGTGCCCTTCGGAACGCAGGCCGCCATGGAGGCCCTGCGCCAGAGCGAGCGGCTGCAGCTCGTGCAGGCATCACTCGCGCTCGGGCTGCGGCAGGCGGCCTATCTCGGCGCGCGGCCTCCTTCGTCCCCGGCGGGCGCCGCGCTGCTCGCGCTCCTGTGCGAGACCGTGACGCCGGTGGATCCGGACCGTCCGCTCTCCGAGGACGTGCGCCGCATGGCCTCGGCAATCTATCTGCGCGGCTGAACGCAGCCCTTCGGCGGAGGACGCGCGCCCCGGGCAAGTCTCCGGGGCTGACTGCTCAGCCCTTCGACGGAAGACGCAAGCCCCGGTGAGCCTCCGGGGCTGACTGCTCAGCCCTTCGGTGGAGGACGCGCGGCTGGAGTGAGCTGCGCGGGCGGCGCCGCGTCCCAGAAGTCGTAGAAGTTGAACCACTGGTAGGGGTACTCGCGCGCGACGGACTCCAGCTCGCGCACGTAGTCCTCGACCCACGCGCGGAGCTGCGCATCGCGGTCGACGCCTCGCACGAAGGCCAGCGTTCGTGGGGGCCGCGCGAAGAATCGATACGTGGCCGGCGCCACCTGCAGCGAGAACGTGGTGATGATCGGCGCGCCACTCACCGCCGCGAGCATGAAGGGCCCCACGGGAAAGGGCGCCTCGCGCCCCAGGAACGGCACTCGCACGAAGTGGCGATCCGTGGCTCGGTCTCCCTGCACCGCCAGCAGGGTGCCCTCGCGCAGCGCGCGCACCATCTCCAGCGAGCCGAGGAACTCATCCCCCACGGCGATGACCCGTGGGCCCTTGCCGTGCGCCTTCTCCAAGAAGCGGGACAGCCGCTCCTGCTCGCCCCGGAACGCCACGATGGCCAGCTTGCCGCTGGTGCTCCCCTGCCCCAGGAGCCCCGCCGCGACGTCCCAGTTGCCCAGGTGCGCGGTGAGCAACACGGCGCCCTTGCCCGACGTGGCGGCGGTGCGGATGTGCTCGATGCCTTCCTCTTCGTACCGGAAGACGCCACGGCCCCGCGTGGACAGGAGCGCGCGGTCCACCAACGTGCGCGCGAAGGAGAGGATGTGCTGGTACGCCCGCCGCCACTTCGCCACCCCGCGCGCGGGCCCCACCGCTCGGTCGAGGAACGCCGCCGAGGACTGGCGGGCCGCGCGAGACGTCAGCAGGAAGTAGAACGCCACCGGGTACAGCGCCGCGTACGCCGCGCCGATGCCGAACACGCGCGTCACCTGGAAGAAGAACCAGTGCCCCAGCACGCCGCCCCGGCTGCGCCCCGTCCACCGCCGAGGCCCCTCCACGCGCCTGCGCGCCCCACTCTCCCACGCACCCCACGCCAGCCCCACGCCCGCGACGACGCCCGCCGCGCCGAGCGGAGGCAGCCCGCGCCCCAGCAACGCGGAGACCGCTGACCCGGCCGCCAGCGCCGGCACCGCGCCCAACCCCGCGACGGCGCACGCGAGCGCCGCCAGCGCCCAACCCCATCCACTCACCGCGCCAAGCGCCAGCGCGATGCCCACCGCCGCGGAGAGCGCGCGCCACACGAGCCCCTCGCCCCCGAGCCACGCCCAACGCCGCAGCGCGAACAGCGACAAGCCGGGCCGATGCGGCAGCGGCCCCAAGCGCGGCGCCAGGGGCAAAGGGAGGAAGAGACGAATGCAGGTGAGCGTGTTGAGCAGCGAGATGCGCGCGTTGTCGACGAAGGGCCGGAAGTGGCTGATGCGGTCCTTCGGGTAGATGACACCGATAGGCACCGAGCGCAGCGGCACGCCGGCCCACGCGGCGCGCAGGAGGATCTCCACCTCGAAGTCGTAGCGTGTGTTGCGCGTGGGCAGGCGCGCGCAGGCGGCGAGCGGATAGGCGCGAAAACCAGACTGGCTGTCTTCCACGCGCGCGCCGCTCTCGAACCAGACCCAGAAGTTGGAGAACTTGCGACCGAACTCACTGGAGGCCGGGGCACCCGCGGCGATGAGGTCCCGCGCGCCGATGATCAACGCGCCCGGCTCCGCCGTGACGGCCGCCGCCAAGGTGGGCAGGTCCGAAGGGAGGTGCTGCCCGTCCGCATCCAGCGCGATGGCGGAGCGAAAGCCCCGGCGGTGCGCTTCGTCGAGCAGGCGGCGCAGCGCCACGCCCTTGCCCCGGTTCTGGGGCTGCCGGAGCACAGTGGCACCCGCGCGCTCCGCCTCGTCGCCCGAGCCATCCGTCGAGCCGTCGTCGCACACCAGCACGGTGGAGGCATGCTCCAGCGAGCCCCGGACGACCGCGCCCACCGTCCGCGCGTGGTTGTAGACGGGGATGACGACGCAGGCGCCGGCCTGGTCGCAGCTACGGGTGGGGCGGTCGGTCACACGTCGCCTCATGCCCCGTGGGCCCCGCGCCCGTCAACACTCAGGCGGACGGGCCGGCCCCCCGGGCAGCCATGCCCCAGCCCCTGACGTGGACCTTGCCTTTCCCGCCGCCGAGCAACGACGCTGCGCCCCCCATGCAGACCCCTGGCCCCACCGACCCACCCCCGCCCCCCATCCCGGCCGCTCCGGGCCTGCGCGAGCGGCTCCGGGCGGTCCCCCGGCAGTTGCTCGCGCGCATCCACGCGCTGAAGGACGAGCACGCCAGCCCCGGGCGCCTGGGCCTCGCCGTCGCGGTGGGCGTCCTCATCGGGGCGAGTCCCTTCCTCGGGCTTCAGCTCGTGCTGGCCGTGGCCCTGGCGACCCTCTTTGGACTCAATCGCTTCGCCGTGCTGCTGGGCTCGCAGGTGTCGGTGCCTCCGCTCACGCCGCTGGTCCTCTTCGCCAACGCACAGGTGGGCGCCTTCCTCCTCACGGGACGCTGGCTGCCCCTCTCCCTTCAGGCACTGCGCGAGGTGCCGGCCAAGCAACTGGTCGCGGAGCTGTTCGCGGACCTGCTGGTGGGTGGGCTCGTCGTGGGCGGCGCGCTCGCGCTCATCCTCGGGGGCGCGACCGCGCACTTCGTGAGCCTCGTGCGTGCGCCAGATGAGCTGGCGCCCCACCTCTCGACGCCGCGATGGAAGGAACTCCAGCGACGACTGGGCGCGCTGCCCCGCGCGTGGCGTTCCTATGCACGATGGAAGCTGCGGTTGGATCCGGTCTACGGGCTGGTGCTGACCGAGCTTCCCGAGGACGTGGACCTCGTGGACCTGGGCTCCGGCATGGGCCTTCTCCCGCTGCTGCTCGCGCTGCGCTCACCGCGAGCCCGGGTGCGCGCGCTGGAGTGGGACGCCCGCAAGGCCCGTGTCGCGCGAGAGCTGCTCGCGGACCTCCCGGGCATGCAAGTGGTGGAGGGCGATGCCCGAGCCGGCGCGCTGGGTCAGCCGCAGGCCATCACGCTGGTGGACGTGCTGCACTACAGCCCCGTGGAGGAGCAGCGGCAGTGGTTGGAGCGGTGCGCGCATGCGCTCGCGCCGGGAGGGCTGCTGCTCATCCGCGAGTTGGAGCCCGCGCGCTCGCGCAGGACGTGGGCCACTCGGCTGGAGAAGCTCGCGGTGCGCTGGGGATGGAACCAGGGCGCGACAGTCCAAGCCTGGGCCCCCTCCGAGATGGCCCATGCCTTGACAGCCTTGGGCTTCACCGCCGTAATCCATCCAGCGGGCTCGGGCGCGTTTCGCGCGAACTCCTTGGTGGTCGCACGCAAGCCCTCCGCATCCTGATTCCATGAATACAGACGTTCTGGTGATTGGCGCCGGGCCCGCGGGCAGTGTCGCGGGTTCCCTGCTGGCTCAAAAAGGCCACCGCGTGACTTGCCTGGAGGCCGGGACGTTTCCCCGCTTCCAGATTGGCGAGTCGCTCCTGCCCCGCTGCAATGACATCCTCGAGGAGGCCGGCCTGCTGAAGGCCGTGGTGGCGCGGGGCTATCAGCCCAAGAACGCCGCCCTGTTCCTCCAGGGAGATGCCCGCGAGCGCTTCTGCTTCGCGGAGGTCTTCCCCGGCCAGCGCACGCAGACCTTCCAGGTGCCGCGCTTCGACTTCGACCAGACGCTCGCCACGGCGGCGCGCGGTCATGGCGTGGACCTGCGCTTCAACCAGCGCGTGGACGCGGTCGAGTTCCAACCCAACGGTGGCGCGGTCATCCGCGCCACGGACCTGGAGAGCAACGCGACCGAGCAGCTCCAAGCGCGCTTCGTCATCGACTGCAGCGGCTACGGCCGCGTGCTGCCCAAGCTGCTGAAGTTGGAGAAGCCGTCGTCGCTGGCGCCGCGCATCGCGCTCTTCACGTGGATCGAGGGAGACCGCCGTCCCGAGGGCGCCGAGGAGGGCGACATCTGGGTGTGCCTGCATCCGCGGGGCGCGTGGATCTGGATCATCCCGTTCTCCAACGGCCGCACCTCGGTGGGCGTGGTGATGGAGCGCTCGCTGTACGACAGCGTGTCGGGCTGCGACCGCGACCGATTGATGAGCCTGCTGCGAGAGGACCCCAACGCGCGCGCGCGCCTGGCGAACGCGGTGCCGGTGTTGAAGACGATGAAGCTGGAGGCGTGGTCGGCGGCGGTGGAGTCGCTGCACGGACCGGGCTGGGCCCTCACCGGCAACGCGGCGGAGTTCCTCGACCCCGTGTTCTCCTCGGGCGTCACGGTGGCGCTGGAGTCCGCCAGCCGGGCCGCGGCGCTCGTGCACCGCACGCTCCAGGGCGAGACGGTGAATTGGAACACCGAGTACGGCGCCGTCGTGGAGAAGGCCGTGAGCGTCTTCCGCGTCTTCGTGCGCACCTGGTACACCGGCGAGCTGCCGCGAGTCCTGCTGCGCCCGAACAAGACGCAGGCCATCAAGCGCGCCATCACCGCCATCCTCGGCGGCTACGTGCTGGATGAGGAGAACCCGTTCGTGCGCAACCCCGAGGGCACCCTCTCCGCCCTCCTGAAGTTGGCGTGACGGTGCACGCAGGTGGCCGGCGAGGACGCCCTGTCCTCAGCCGGCCAGCAGCTCGCGCAAAGTGACGGTGCCGAGCCCGCGCGCGCGCAGCTCCGTGAGCAGCAACGGGAGGTTCTCCACCGTCTGCTCTCGCAACTCGGAGCGCTCGTGTGGGCTGCCATCGTGGAGCGTGAGGATGTGCCCCGCGCTCGTTCTCGCCGCGAGCGCGCGTGCTCGGCGCGCCGTGAAGGCCCATGCGCCATCCCGAGCCGCATGCGTCCACGTCACCACCGTCAGCCCGGCCTGACGCGCGGCCTGGTGCACCGCGGGGTTCCGAACGCCCACGGCGGGCCGGTAGTACCGCGGGCGCTCACCCGTGACGGTGAAGAGGGACTCCTGGCAGCGCCGCAGGTCCTCTTCCAGGCGTGATGCGACGAAGAGGTCCGCGCCGGTCCCATGCCGCCACGTGTGATTGGCGAGCTGATGTCCCGCGCCGTGCAGTGCCCGCGCGAGCCCGGAATGCCGCTCCACCTCGCGACCGATGCAGAAGAACGTGGCCTGCGCGCCATGCCGGTGGAGGATGTCCGCGATGCGCTCCGTGTAGTGCGGATGGGGGCCATCATCGAACGTGAGCGCCACCACGGGACGAGTCGAGGGGCCGCGCCAGATGCCCGGTCCGAAGAGCATCACGCGCGGATGGAAAACCCCTGCCGCCATGCCGGCCAGCACCCCTCCGCCCGCGACGAGCGCAGTGGCCACTCCGAGCAGCGGCTCACCCAGCGACACGCCGCACCCGCGTCAGCGACTGCCCACCTCCGAGCGCGAGACCATGATGCACGCACTCGCCCGGGGCCTCCAACCGCAGCACCGCGGCCACCAGGCGAAGCAGCCCCGCCGAGGGGTGGAAGCCCAGATGCGGCGTGTCCACCCATCGTGACCCGACAGGCACCCCGTCCCCCAGCGCTGAATCTTCCGCGTCGTGGACCTCGCCATTCGGCGCGGACAGCGAGACGGAGGCGCCCGCGGACGCTCGCGACAGTCCCTCGCGAAGCAATGGAGACATGCGCTCGGGGCGCGCGAAGCGCAGCGGCGCAGTGGGATGCGCGGTCAGCACGCACTCTTCGATGGTGAGTGGCCCGGACTCCGCGCCCAGCAGCAGTGCGGCGGCACCTTCACCGGGCTCCAGTCGGATTCGCGGCGACACGTCGGGAGACTCGGCATGCACGCCGAAGGCGCGGTAGGCGTTGTCCAGCGCGGGGATGCGCTCGTCGGCGGCGACCACGAGCGCATGCCGTGCACGCTTCGTCGCGAGCAAGTCGAGCGCCACCTTCACGGCCGTCTCACCCGACACCTCGCGCGCGGACACCGTGAGCGACGGGCCACGCAGTCCCAGCGCGATGGACAGTTGCCCTGCGGGCGAGTGGTGCACGGACTGATGAAACGCGGTGGGGCTGCCGAACTCGGCGCCTCGGGTGGCCATGCCCTCCAGGAAGTCCACCGTCGCCGTCAGTCCGCCGTAGCCAGTGCCGAAGACGAGCGCGAGCGAGTCCCGGTCCACCCCCTGAGGCAACGCCTGCCGCGCCACCGCGAGCGCCATCCGCTCCAGCCGAGGAAGCCGCCGAGTCTTCGCATCGCCGCCATCCGGAATGGACTCCACGCGAGCGGGCGCACCAGGAGGCGACGACAGCACGCGCAGGAACGAAGCGCAGTCCGTCGCGCCCGGAGCCACGACCCCCACGCCCAGAATGGCAGCGCTCATGACTCGGACCTCGTGAGCACCAAGGCGGCGTTGTTGCCGCCGAAGCCGAACGAGTTGGAGAGCGCCACGCGCAGCGGCGCATCGACTCCACCGCGCGGCACATGGCGCACGCGCAACTCGGGGTCCGGCTCCACGAGCCCCACCGTCTCCGGCGCGTGACCTGACTGCATCGCCAACAGGCAGAACACCGCTTCGATGGCTCCAGCCGCGCCGAGCGTGTGCCCGGTGGTGCCCTTCGTCGAACTCGTCAGCGGGCCCTCTCCGGCGAACACCGCGTTGAGCGCGAGTGCCTCGGCTTTGTCATTCGCGGGCGTGGCCGTCCCGTGCGCGTTGACGTAGTCCACCTGTGCAGCGGACAGCCCCGCGTCCGCGAGCGCGGCCTGCATGGCGGCGATGGCACCTCGACCCTCGGGATGCGGCGCGGTGATGTGCCACGCGTCCGCGGAACACCCCCACCCCGCCACGTATCCGAGGATGGGCGCCCCACGCGCTCGCGCGCGCGACTCGTGCTCCAGGAAGAGGAAGGCCGCGCCCTCGCCCAGCGACAGCCCCTGGCGATTGCGCCCGAAGGGACGGCACGCATCACTCGCCAGCAACTTGAGGGAGTGGAAGCCCGCGTACGTCAGCCTGCACAGTGAGTCCACCCCACCCACCAGCGCCCAGGGCGCGCCCTGCTCCACCCGCGACGCGCCGTAGCCCACTGCGTTCGCACTCGAGGAACACGCCGTGGAGAAGGTGTGGCGCTCGGCGCTCACATCGAGCTTCGACGCGAGCAGGTCCGCCACCGTCCCCGCCGCGTGGTGCCGCAGCAGCTCGCGATCCGCCGCGCCCTCCTGCCCGCGATGCGTGAGGTAGTGCTGCTCGGACTCCAGGATGCCCCCCGTGGTGGTGCCCAGGGCCAGGACGCCCGAGCCCGAGAAATCGGCTCCCGCGAGCGCTTGCCTCGCGGCGATCATCGCGAGGTCGATGCTACGTGGCCCTCGCTCCCGTTCGAGCGCGGCGCCCTCCACCTCGCCCACCGGCAGCGCCGGCAGGCCCGCGAGGCTGAACAGTCCGAGGGGCCGCAGACCCGAGCGGCCCGCGCGCAGCGCCTCCTGGTGGACCCGGGCTCCCGAGCCCAGCGCCGAGACGATGCCCACCCCGGTGATGGCCACCCCGCGCATGGTGTCAGCGTCTCGCGGACGTCACGAACGCGGCGAGCGTCGCGACCGACTCGAAGTGCTGCCGCGCCGAGCCGTCGTTCTCGAAGCGGACCTTGAACGTGTACTCGATGGCGGACAGCAGCTCGAGCGCGCTGAGCGAGTCGAGCCCCAGCGTGCTCTCGGGCGAGAAGAGGTGCTCCTCGTCGCCGATCTGCTCGGGCTTCACGCCCTCGATGCGGAGCGTGGTGACGATGAGTTCCTTGAGCTGCTGTCGGAGTTGGGGCTGGGAGTCCTGCATCGGCTCTTTCTCTGGAAGGGGCGCGGCGACGGGCGCGCGCGACTAGCTCAGTCCACCGTCGATGGAGAAGCACTGCCCGGTGATGTAGCTGGCCTCGTCCGCGCACAGCATTCGGACCATGCCCGCCACCTCCTCGGGAGTCCCCATCCGCTGCAACGGCGTGCGGCGCACCAGCTTCTCCACCTGCTCCGGGGAGAGGTGGGCCGTCATCTCGGTCTTCACGAGGCCCGGCGACACGGCATTGACGGTGATGCTCATGCGCGCGACCTCGCGCGCCAGCGTCCGCGTCAACCCCAGCACACCGGCCTTGGCCGCGGCGTAGGCGGCCTGTCCCTCGTTGCCGAGCAGCGCGGCGGGGGACGCGAAGTTCACGATGCGCCCGAAGCGCCGTCGCGCCATGGGCTTCACGGCCTGCTGGCACATGAGGAAGGTGGAGCGCAGGTTCGCGGACAGCACCGCGTCGAAGTCCGCCACGCTCAGGAACGCGAGCGGCGCGTCGCGAGACATGCCCGCCGCGTTGACCAGACAGTCCGGCTCGCAGTCGCCGTCCGCCAGCCGCGTGAAGAGCGCGGACACCTCGGCGGGCGCGGACACATCCACCTTCTCGAACGAGACGGGCAGCGAGGCCTCGGCGAACAGCTGCGCGCACGCATCGCGGCCCGCATCGTCGCCTTTGTAGACACACGTGACGCGCCACCCCTCGCGTGCGAGCCGCAGCGCTACGGCGCGGCCAATGCCCTTGGTGCCACCAGTGACGAGCGCGTTGCGAGAAGGGACCGACATGAGTCTGGTGGGAGAGGCGAGGGTTGAGACGGAATCCTTACCACCCCGCTTCGAGGTTTGTCATGGCCCCCTGGGGAGCGACGGGACGACCTGGAGTCTGGCCCAGGTGCCCTCGGGGGAGGAGCCGACCACCGCCTGGGCCCCTCCCTGCTCGCGCGCCCGAACCACGGCCCGAGCCATGTCCAGCAGGGAGTCCGTACCGGTCGACTCCGCCTCGCCAAAGCCCAGGGCCCATCCCTCGACCCGAGGCCAAGGTGAGCCCACGTCCACGGCCTCCAGCAGGAACAGCGCGACCGATTCATGGCCCGAGCCCAGCCCTGCCCCCCGCTCGCCCACGCGAGCCAGCTCAACCCCGCCGCACAGACACGCACGCGCGCGACCCGAAGCAATGCGCGCGGCCGCCCGAGCCACCGCCGACAAGCCGCTCGTCGTGCCCGCCGTCACGGTCGTCAGCGCGCCGCGAAGCCCGAGCGCCAGAGCGACCTCCGCGGGGCCCGCCGTGGGCAGCGTGTAGACGAACGTCGACGGTGAACCGAACGCGACCCCGCGCTGACTCAGCCCCTCGACGAACTCCAGGTCCGCCGAGGCGCTCCCCGCCACAGTGCCCAACGACAACTCCACCGCATCCCGAGGGACGAGCGGCATCGCCGGAGGAGCCAGTCGCTCGCGCTCGACCAGGAGCCGATGCGCCAATCGCACAAGTGAAACCGCATGGGGATGCGGGCGCCGCGCACGCGGATGTACCTGCGCCAACACCGGTCCATCGGGCCACGCGGCCAGAGGTGAGTTCGGGGCTCCGGCCTCAGGAGTCGTGTCGATGAACACGCCCGCGGGAGTCCACACCGCGAAGGCGCTGACAGCCACGGGGATGCTCACGGCGCCACCTCCGCACGGTGCGCCATGCCCGGCAGAGCCCCCGCCGCGAAGCCATCGCCAGCTTCAGAACCACTCACGACGCAACTCCCCGTCGGCCCTCGCCAGCTGCCAGCGCCCAGGCCGAGAAGCCACTCGGCTCCGCTGCGACACGCCCCTCGGTCCTCGACTCCCAGCAGCCCCCGCGCCGCGAAGGCACTGGCACCCGCTGCGACCCTCATGGCGCCACCGCGCTTCTGCGCAACACCACCGCCGCGTTGATGCCTCCAAAGCCCGCGTTCGCGACTAGGGCCACCGAGCCACCGCCGTCTCTCGCGCGGCCCTCGACCGCGGGTACTCGCGCCGCGGGGTCCACACGCGTCAGGTTCGCGATGGGTGGCAGCACGCCCCGCTGGAGCGTCAGCGCGCACACCGCGACATCCAACACACCCGCCGCGCCGAGCGTGTGCCCGATGGATCCCTTGATGCCGCAGACCGGCACCTCGCGGCCGCCGAACAACACCGCGTGCGCCGCCGCCTCCATCCGGTCGTTGTGCAGCGTCGCGGTGCCGTGCGCGTGGTATCGCCCCACCTCCTCCACGCCCAGCCCCGCCCTTCCGAGCGCACGCCGGCACGCGACCGAGAGCCCCGTGCCCGAGGGGTCCGGCGCCGTCTGATCAAACCCATCCGTGCTACCGCCGAAGCCTTCGAGCACGGCGATGACCTCACGCCCCGCCGCCCGCGCGTGCGCCACGGACTCCAACACCAGAACGCCCGCGCCCTCGCCCAACGACAGCCCCGAGCGCGCCGCATCGAAGGGCATCGCGGGACTGGCGGACAGGGCCTTCAGCGCGTGGAAGCCGCGATACACGAAGGCATGGAGCGCCTCGGTGCCACCCACGATGACCTCGTCACAGGTCCCCTCGTCGATGAGCGCCAGGGCTTCGCCCAGGGCCGCCGCGCTGGAGGCACACGCGGCGCTCACCGTCAGCACGGGGCCGCGCGCGCCCGTCACGCCCGCGAGCATCCGCGCCGGCACACCCAGCACATCCTCGGGTGGCGTCGCGCCTTGCGCCCACGCCCGCGTCGCCAACTCCAACGCGCCCTTCGTCGTCCCCACCACCACGCCCCGCCGCGCATCCGGCGTCAGCGCGCGGCCCGCGAGCGCCTCGGCGGCGGCGGCCAACACGAGACGCGAGGCCCGATCCTCGGGCACCACGTCCCCCAGGCTTCGCGCCACCGTGAGCAGCTCCGCATCGGGTGGAGCCTCGGCCGCGAGCGAGCTGCACAGCCCCTCGGCGGAGAAGCGGGTCAACGGCCGGATGGCACTGTGGCCTTCGAGCACCGCGGCCAGGAGCCGCGCGCGACCCAGGCCATGTCCAGTGACAGCGCCAATCGAGGTGATTGCAGCGGGCATGCGCGTGGGAGGTGTATCACCGCCTCGGCCTCAGGTGCGCTCGCCGTGCGTCGCCATCGACTGGACGATGAGCGAACGCACCCGGCTCGCCACGGCCTTGGGCTCCCCCTCCACGGGGACGGGGGGAAGAATCTGCACCCGGATGTGGCCCTTGAAGCCAAAGAGGAAGCGCCCCTTGGCCACCACGCCGTGGCTGCCGGAGATGGATACGGGCAGCACCGGCACGCCCGCGCGCGCCGCCAGCACGAAGGGCCCTTGCCCGAAGCGCAGCACCTCTCCGTCGTACGAGCGCGTCCCCTCGGGGAAGACGAGGATGCTCACCCCGCGCCGCAGCCACGCCTGGCAACGCGAGAGCACCCGCTCCGCGCCCCCCGCCTCACCCCGTCCGGACGGCACGTGCCCGGACAGCCGGAGCTGGAGCCCCACCGGCGGCAGCCAGAACACGGACGCCTTGGCGATTGTCTTCACCGGCGACACCAGGGCCAGCATCAGCGGGATGTCCGCCACGGATTGATGGTTGGGACAGATGACGAACGGACCCGCACCCGCCACGCGCAGGTGCTCCAGCCCCACCACCTCGATGCCAATGCCGGGCATGACCCACAGCACGCCCTTGCCCCAGAGCTGGTTGAGCCGCTCCATCATCCGTCGCTGCGGATCCACCCACGGATTGAAGGGGATGCTGAGCACCAGACCGACCAGCGACAACACCAGCCCGGAGAGCGCCACCCACGACCAGAGCAGGAACGACAACACGCCGCGCAGGAGCGGCTGCTCGGTGATGTGCGGGGCCGCGCGCGGGCTCGGGCGCGGCGGTGGGATGGAATCCTCGCGTGATATGTTGTCGGCCCTCATGCCTGTCCTCATCCCGTTCCTCGCCGCCTGGATGCTCCAGGCAACGCCCGCCTCATCCGCGGAGCCCGCCCCGCGTGAACTGACAGCGCTGCGTGACTCGCTGGCCCGAACGCAGAAGCTCTCCGCTCGATTCAAGCAGACACGCCACTGGGCGGCGCTGCAGGACGCGCTCGTAACCCAGGGCACCATCCAATACCAGAAGGGCGGACGGTTGGTATGGCACACCGAAGCCCCCTCGAAGAGTGAGCTCATCCTCGAAGGCAGCACGGCCACCCTGCGCTACCCCGCCCTGGGGACCACCCAAGCCATCGACTTCTCGGCCGAGCCCGCCATGGGCCGCGTCTTCGAGAGCATCAAGGCCGTGGTGGAGGCGGACCTGGAGCGCCTGCGGCCCCTGTTCGAGCTGGCAGTCGAGCGCAAGGCCCCCCTGAGCCTCGCCCTCAAGCCGCGCGCCTCGGAGCTGGCCAGCGTCGTGGAGCGCATCCACCTGGAGTTCGACGCCGACTTCCGCCTCACCCGCGTCGTCCTCGAAGAGCCCGGCGGCGACCACACGGAGATCGCCTTCTCCGCCCACGTCATCCAGCCGGTGGCCAAGCCGTGAAGCTCCGACTCGCGACCTGGGCCCTCGTGCTCACCACCTGGGTCGGCTGCGCGCACCCGGCCGCCGTCGTCCCTCCGCCCGAGAAGCTCCCGCCGCTCGAGTCCGTCGACGCGGCGAGCGCGGCGCTCACCGCCCTGCACGAGCACGAGCCCGCGACCTTCAAGATGGTCCACCAGGTGGTGGCGCGCCACGACGGCAAGTCCTACGTGATGACGGGCTACCTGCTCGGCCGCGAGGACGGCGCCTTCCGCGTGTCCGCCGCCGCGGACATGGGCCCGCGCCTCTTCGACGTGGCCTGGGTGGGCGGACAGTGGGAGGCGAAGGTGCACCTGCGCCAGCTCGCCGAGCGCCTCGACCCGCGCCACATGGGCCGGGCCGTGCAGCGCATCTACTTCACCACCGCGTCCGGCCCGCTGTCGCTGGAGGAGGGCCAGTGGGTGTCTCGCGCCAACGTCCAGGGCGACGACGACATCGACGCGGTGGAGGTCTTCCGCGACGGCCACACGCTGGCGCTCACCCACAAGCGCTTCTTCCTCCGAGGCGCCCCGGTGCTCGACATCGACTACACCCAGCTCGAGGCCGTGGCGGGCCACTGGCTTGCCCGCCACGTGAAGCTGAAAGACCAGCGGGGCTTCGAGCTGGAGCTGAACGTCACCCACTACGAGCCCGGCTTCGCGGTGCCCGAGGAGCGGCTGCACGTCCAACCGTGAGCCGCTCCCCAGCGAAGCGCCAGGCTTCGAGGCTCAGGGCTTCGCGGGCGGCGCGCACTTGCCGCAGAGCGCGTCGTTGAACTCCTTGCTGGCGAACAGCTCGGCGGCGGCCCGGTCCATCGACCAGCTGATGGTCTCCTGGTAGTTCTCCGGGCTGCCCGCGCGGCCGTAGTTGTTCGCGCTGCCGGTAATCTGCCCCGTCCAGCACGGCGCCGAGGCGCCGGCCGGCACGTAGGACACGTCCATCGTGGCGCGGCCCCGGTACACCGCGTTGCGAGACACCTGCTCCTCGATGTTGAACTGCGTGACGCGCAGGGCGAGGCTGCCCGGGTTGGCCGTGGGCTTCACCTGCCGCACGCGCTTGAACGCGCTCTCGAAGGCGCCGCGCACGTAGGCCGTGACGTCCCCCTGGAGCTGGATGGGGTACTTCTGGTCGGGCTTCTCCTCCTGGAAGCGCTGGCCCACGGAGGACGTATCCGTGCGCACATCCGCGACGGACACGACGAGCGACGGGGCACACTCGCGCAGGGCGGGCGGCACCTCGTCCGAGGGGCTGTAGTTGGCGGGGAAGGCGGTGGCGCCCTCGCGCGGACCCGTGCAGGCGGCGAGGGACAAGGCGCTCAGGACAATCAAACGGCGGGACATCAGGACCTCCGCAGTCGAGTCAGGACGCGACCCGGACCCACGAATGCCCCGCTCAGCCTGGCAGACCGAGGAGCAACGACGTGTTCACTCCCCCGAAAGCGAAGTTGTTCGAGAGCACCGTGCGCACCGGACGCGACTCCTGCTCTAGCACATGCCGCAGGCCCTGGCAGGCGGGATCCACTTCCTCCAGGTTGAGCGTGGGCGCGATGAAGCCCTCGCGCATCATCAGCACGCTGAAGATGGCCTCGATGGCGCCGCACGCCGCCAGGGTGTGCCCGGTGAAGCCCTTGGTGGACGACACGGGAACGGAGCCCCCCATCACGTCCAGCGTGGCCTGCGCCTCGACCGCGTCCCCCAGCAGCGTGCCCGTGGCGTGCGCGTTGACGTAGTCCACGTCGCTGGCGCGCAGCCCCGCGGACTCCAGGCACGTGGCCATGGTGCGCGCCATGCCCTCGCGCGCGGGCGCGGACATGTGCTCCGCGTCGCACAGCGTGGAGTAGCCCAGCACCTCTGCGTGGATGGTGGCATGGCGCCGCAGCGCCGCCTCGCGCTCCTCCAGCACGAGCACCGCGCCGCCCTCGCCCACCACCAACCCGTCGCGCCGCCGCTCGAACGGCCGGGGCGTGCACGTGGGGCTCTCGTTGAACGCGCGCGAGGTGCCTCCGAGGATGTCGAAGGTGGCCGCGGTGCTCACGTGCAGCTCCTCCGCGCCACCGCACAGCATCAGGTCCTGGTAGCCGTCGCGGATGGCCTCGAAGCCCTGGCCTATGGCTTGACTGCTGGACGCGCACGCCGCGGACGGCGCGAACACCCGGCCCGTCACCTTGAACATGAGCGCGAGGTTGGCCGCGGCCGAGTGGCTCATGAGCTGGAGGAAGGTGGTGGACTTGAGGCTGCGCACGCCCTCGCTGCGCAGCACGTTGAAGAACAGCTCGGTGGCCGCGGGGCTGCCCACCGTCTGCCCGATGGAGAGCCCCGCCCGTCCGGTGCGCAGCATCTCCCGGTCCACGCGCGCGTGCGCCAGCGCCTGCTCGGCGGCGCTCGCGGCCAGCATCGCCACGCGGCCCATGGAGCGGCGCGACTCGCGCGGAATGGCCTTCTCGTCCAAGCCCTCCACGGTGGCGCCCACGCGCGTGTGCAGGTCCTTCCACTCGGCCCAGGCGGGCATGGCGCGCACGCCCGAGCGCCCGGAGCGCAGTGCCGCAAGCACCGCCTCCAGCCCGTTGCCAATGGGGCTCAACAGGCCCATGCCGGTGATGACGACGCGGCGCCGAGTCATGCGCGAGCAACCTTCTGGAAGAGGGAATCGAAGCCCAGCACGAACCCGCAGGTGACGAAGGCGCTGACGGTGGCTCCGACGACGCCCGGCAACAGCACGTTCTGTCCGGTGAGCAGCAGGTTGGGGATGCGCGTGCGGGCCTGGAGCGAGTACTTGCCCCACTGGTCCAACGCGTGACTGACGCCGTAGATGGAGCCGCGCGGCGCGGCGGTGTAGTCGCGGTGGGTGAGCGGCGTGGACACCTCCACGCGCTTGAGCTTCCCCGCCAGGTCCGGCAGCGCGCGCTCGACGGTGGCCTGGAGCGCCTGGCCCTGGGCATCCTTGAACGCGGCATACTCCTCGCCGCGCTTGCCGGTGCGCGAGTCGGCGAAGCGCTCCACTTCCTCGTACCCCAGGAGCCCCAGGGCCAGCACCACGCGCGGGCCCTTCTGCTCGGGCTCGCGGTCGCTCGGGAAGCTGACGAAGATGGCCTTCTCTCCGTCCTTCTCCTGACCGAACACCGCGTCGCGGTAGACCGCGTCCACGTCCTCCGTGGGCATGCTGTAGATGTTGTGGAGCCGGGGCACGGAGCGGTCCTCCGTGGTGAAGAAGCCCCCGATGCACGAGATGCCCTCGCGCATGCTCTCCACGCGGTGCACATAGGCGGGCCGCAGCACGCCCTCCGGCAGCAGGCCCAGCGTCAGCTTGGGGTGCGCGTTGGAGATGAAGAAGCGGCCTCGCACAAGTTCGCCCTTCTCCAGCCGGGCCCCCGTCACCTTCGTGCCGTCCATCTCCAGCGCCTTCACGCCGGAGCGGATGCGCACCACGCCGCCATGCGCGCGGATGGTGTCCACCAGCGCCTTGGCGAGCGCGTCACCGCCGCCCCGGATGCCCGAGGCGCCCTGGAGCATGGAGTCGATGACGAGCGCGTGGACCTCCAGCGGCGTCACCTCGGGCGGCGTGCCGTACAGCATGCTCTGGCCGCACAGCACCGCCAGCAGTCGCCGGTTGGACGTGAGCCCGCGCAGGAACGACCCGAGCGACACCTGGCTGTAGTCCCCCAGGTCCATCGTGGGCGCCTGGAATGAGTACGCCGGGCTGCTGCGGCAGATCTCCTGGCAGACCTCGGCGTAGCGATGAATCGCCGCGCGCTCGGAGGGAAACGCGTCCACCAGCCGCTCCACCAAGCGGGGCCAGCCGTTGGGCACGCGGAAGGAGTACTCGGGGAAGCGCAGCTCGTCGAAGCCGTCGGGGTCGAGCGGCTGATAGCTCATGCGCTCGTACACGCCCAGGTAGCGCAGGTAGCGCGCGAGCGTGCCATCCGGCCCCACGCCGCCCAGGTAATGGAAGCCCGTCTCGAAGGGCACGCCCTTGCGGAAGAAGCGGTGCAGGCAGCCCCCGGGCCGGTAGTGCTGCTCCAGCACGCAGACCTTGAAGCCCTCCTTGGCCAGCACCAGCGCCGAGCACAGGCCCGCCATCCCAGAGCCGACGATGACCACGTCGAAGGCATCCGGCTCCAGGCCCGTGGCCGGAAGGAACCGCTCGGCGGAACTCACCATGTGTAGACCTCGTGCGCGCCCCTCACCGGAGCACGCCCCCGGGCTGGCCCGCGTAGCCGCTCAGACTCGCATCCGCGATGCGCCGCGTGCCCACGCGCACCTTGCCGTGGCCGGTGAGCATGCCGAAGCGCTCCTCGCCCACTTCGACTTCGTAGGTGACCTCCTGGCCCGGCTCGACCACGGAGCGAAAGCGCGCCCGGTCGATGCCCACCAGGAAGACCCGCGGCGCGGCCCGCTGCGTGAGCGCGAAGTACGCCATGGTCTGCGCGAGCCCCTCCACCAGGAGGACGCCGGGCACCACGGGCTGCTCCGGGAAGTGGCCGGCGAAGTAGTGCTCGTCCGCGCGGAACAGGCGCACCGCGACGATGCGCCGCTCGGCCATCTCGATGACCCGGTCCACCAGGAGGAAGGGCTCCCGGTGGGGCAGCACGGACTGGACAGGGGGATACACGCCAGGGGAGGGAGGAGGAGCCTGCTCGGACACCGTGTCAGTCCACCGCCCGGAGGACCACCGACGCGTTGGTCCCTCCGAAGCCGAAAGAGTTCTTCAGGATGGTGCGCGGGCGCACCGCGAGCGTGGACACCGGCAGGTTCAGCACCGCCGAGGCCTCGTCCGGCGCCTCCAGGTGCGGGTTCCCCGCGATGAAGCCCTCGCGCATCATCAACAGGCAGTACGCCACCTCGCTGGCCCCCGCCATCCAGCACTCGTGGCCCGTGAGCCCCTTGGTGGACGACACCGGCACGCGCGCGCTGCCGAAGACGCGCGCGATGGCGCCCGCCTCCACCGCGTCCCCCACCGGCGTGGAGGTCGCGTGCGCGTGGATGTAGTCCACCTCGGCCGGGTGCACGTGCGCGCGCTGGAGGGCCTGCGTCATGGTCCGCGTGGCGCCCCCGCCGCTGGGGTTGGTGAGGTGCTCGCCGTCGCACCCGAACGCGTAGCTGGACACCTCGGCGTAGATGCGCGCCCCGCGCTCGCGCGCCGAGTCCAGCGACTCCACCACCAGCGCCGCGCCGCCGCCCGAGGGCACCAGGCCATCGCGCTTCGAGTCGAACGGCCGCGACGCGCGCGCCGGATCCGAGTCATTGGCGGACAGCGCGCCCAGCGCGTCGAACGCGGCCATGCCCTGCCACGACGTCTCCTGCGCGCCGCCGCACAGCACCACCCGCTGCTGCTCGGTGGCGATCAGCATGGCGGCCTGTCCCAGCGCGTGCAGCCCGCTGGCGCACGCGGCGGACAGCGACCAGCAGGCCCCCTGCAAGCCCAGGAGCGTGGCCAGGTTCATGGTGACCGTGGAGTTCATCACCCGGATGATGTGCCCGCTGCCCAGCGCGCCGGTGCGACCCGCGGCGGACAGCTCGGTGAACATCACCTCGGCGGCCTGGCAGGTGGAGTCGTTGCCGAAGATGGCGCCCACGTCCGGCGACGCGAGCGAGGCGCGATCCAACCCCGCGTCCTCGATGGCATCCAGCGCCGCGGCACAGCCATACGCGGCGGCCTCGCCCATCGTCCGGCGCGCCTTTCGATCGAACCGGCGAGCGGGGTCGAACCCGCGCACGACTCCGGTGAGACTCGAGCGGAACCCCCGCGCCTTGCGCTCCGGGTCGATGCCGATGCCCGAGCGACCTTCCCGCAAGGACTGGGTGACCTCGGGCAAGTTCGTCCCGATGGCGGAAATGACCCCGAGTCCGGTGATGACCACACGCTTCATGAACGCAAAGCCCCCTCGCACAGCCCCGCGAGCTGCTACTCCATCCACATCCCGCCGTTGACGCTCAGCACCTGCCCCGTGACGTACGCGGCCTCGTCCGAGCACAGGTAGCGCACGACATGGGCCACCTCCGCGGGGCGCCCCACGCGGCCCACCGGGACGAGCGAGAGCAGCTCCTTCACGGGCGCGCCCTCCAGCATCTCGGTGTCGATGAGGCCCGGCGACACGACGTTGACCGTGATGCCCCGGGGCGCCAGCTCCAGCGACAGCGAGCGCGCCGCCGCCACCATCGCGCCCTTGGTGGCCGCGTACGCGACCTGCCCGGGGTTGCCGCGCTGGGCGGCCACCGACGACATCAGCACGATGCGCCCGCGGCGCTGACGCACCATGGACTTCACCACCGGCCGCGCCACCGCGAAGAAACCGCCCAGGTTGGTGCCAATGACCTCGTCCCAGCTCGCGTCATCCGTGAGGGCGAACAGTCCGTTGCGGGTGATGCCGGCGTTGAGCACCACCGCGTCCAGCGGACCCTGCTCATCCAGGAGCCGCCGCATGGCGTCCTGGGTCTGGGCGCGATCCGCGACGTCGAAGGAGACCCGCAGCGGCTCCGGTCCCCCCGCGCTCACGATGCGACGGGCCACCTCCAGGGCGGCGTCCTCGCGGCTGCGGTAGTGCAACCAGACCCGATATCCCGCGGCCCCGAGGGCCTCCGCCGTCGCGGCCCCAATACCCCTGCTCGCTCCTGTGATGAGGGCCTGCTTCACTGGCGTGTCTCGGTCCGGGAACGTCCACCCGTGGACGCAGTGCCCCACTTAACATACCGGCGGACCGGCACCAACGAGGGAGGCGGACGGCCGCCTGCCCCCGCCCCGGTACAACTCCGGACGTCGCCAGGATTGACCCTGCTCGCCCAAGACTGCTACCGAGGCGCTCCCCATGGGTGAACAGAACCTGGCCGAGAAGGCCATCCAGATTGTCAACCAGACCCTCGTCTCCGAGTTCGAGCTCGACCCCGCCGCCGTCGTCCCCGAGGCGCGGATGCGCGAGGACCTCCACCTCGACAGCCTGGACGCGGTGGACCTCATCGTCGCGCTGGAGAAGGCCCTCGGCGTGCAGATTCCCGAGACCGAGGCGCGCGAGATGCGCACGGTGGGCGACGTGCACCAGTACGTCCTGAAGATGGCGGCCGAGCGCGGGCAGTAGCCGCCTTCGCTCACGCGCCCGCGAGCAGCTCCGCGAGCGCGCGGCCCAGTCCCTCGGGGTCCTCCTCGGAGAAGCCGTGGCCGGACCCCGCCACGGTCACCACGCGGACTCCCGCCTCCGCCACCTGGCGCGCCGTCTCGTGCGTCGCCGCGTCCGACAGGCCGCCCAGCACGTAGCCCTTGTGCGCGACGGCGAGCAAGGCGAAGCGCGGAATCAGCCCCTGCCCCACGCGAACCAACGACGACGCGCTCCGGTGGAACGTCACCGGGTCGCTCTGGAGGAGGCTCGCGCGATACGCCTCAGAAGACGACCCCGAGCACCACGCGCCCCAGCCCGCGACGAAGTCCTCCAGGCGCATCGCCGCGGCCACCGCGCTGCCCGTCGCGTCCTCGGCGCGCAGGTTCGGCTCGGCCAGGAGCAAGGCGCTCGGTGGATGCCCCCGCGCGACCATCTCCTCCGCGACCCGCAGGGCCAGCGTGCCGCCCATGCTGTGCCCCACCAGCGCCACGGGCATGCTCTCGCGCACGAGCGCTCCGGCGAGCAGCCGCGCCAGCACGTCCAGGTCGGGGTCGAAGTCTGGCGGGCGCGCGGTGAGGCCGAAGCCCGGCAGGTCCACCCAGAGGCTGGCCCGGCCCGCCAACGCGGGGGCCTTGGCCACGGGCGGCCAGTCCTGACTCCCCGCGCAGCCCAGGCCGTGCAGGTACACCAGCAAGGGGCCACGGCCCTCGGTGCGGCCTCCCTCCAGAGAGGGGCCACCCGGCAACTCGAGTCGCATGCGCATGGGCGACAGCCCGCTCAGCCCAGGTTGTGGAAGACGCGCTGCACGTCGTCGTCCTGCTCCAGCGCGTCCACCATCTCCAGCACCTCGTGCGCCTTGTCCTCGGGCAGCTCCACGAGGTTCATCGGCACGTACTCGGACTCGGCGGACAGGGGCGTCAGCCCGCGCGCCTCGATGGCCGCCTGGAGCTGACCGAAGTCGTTGAAGGCGCCGCGGATGACGATCTGCTTCTCGCCCTTCTCGTTCACGCTCTCGCCCATCTCCTGGAGACCGTGGTCGATGAGGTCCAACTCCAGCGCCTCCAGGTCCAGCCCCTCCGGAGCGAGGCGGAAGACGCCCATGCGCTGGAAGAGGAAGCCCACGCTGCCCGTGGTGCCCAGGTTGCCGCCGCCGTCCTTGAAGTGCATGCGCACGTTGGCCACGGTGCGCACCACGTTGTCCGTGGCCGTCTCCACCAGCACCGCGATGCCGTGGGGGCCGTAGCCCTCGTAGAGGACGACCTCGTACGCGTGCTCGTCCTGGCCGGTGGCGCGCTTGATGGCTGCTTCCACCTTGTCCTTGGGCATGTTGCCCGCGCGCGCGTTCTGGAGCGCGCGCCGGAGCGCCGGATTGGTGTCCGGGTTGGCGCTGCCCGACTTCACCGCGATGGCGATGTCCTTGCTGATCCGGGCGAACAGCTTCGCCATCCGGTTCCAGCGGGCGAACATCGTCGTCTTCCGGGTCTCGAAGATTCTTCCCATGGCTCGGACCCCACGGCTACACCAGCCCGCCCCCTCAAGTCCACGCTCCCCCTCGGGCTCACTGCGCGGGGACGGTGGCCAGCGGGGGCAGCTCCAGGGTGAACTCCGTGCCGCTGCCCTCCTCGCTCTGCACGGAGATGCGGGCCGCCAGCCGCTGCGCCGCGTTGGCCACGATGCTCAGCCCCAGCCCCGTGCCCTGGACCTTGGTGGTGAAGAGCGGATCGAAGATGCGCGGGAGCACCTCGGCGGGGATGCCGGGGCCGTTGTCCACCACGCGGATGTGCCAGGGCTGGAGCCCCCCGCCCGCCGCGTGCACCGTCACGTCCCCCAGCCGCTGGAGCGGGAAGGCCTCGATGGCGTTCTGCACCAGGTTGATGAGCACCTGCCGCAGGTACTCCCGGTCCACCAGCGGCGCGGGCAGGGACTCCGGCACCGCGTTGTGGATGCGGATGCCTTCGCGCGGCGAGATGACGTCCAGCACCTCGTCCACCAAGAGGCGCAGCTCGCAGGGCTGGAGCTGGAGCGGCCGCTCGCGGGCACAGTCCAAGAGCTCCGAGGTGAGCCGAGCGCACACCGCCAGCTCCCGGTCGATGATGTCCAGGAACCGCCGCACCCGGGTGTCGTCCAGGCTCCCTGGCGCCTGAGCGAGCCTTCGGGTGACGTAGGCGTGCGCGGTGCGCGCGGCGGCCAGCGGGTTGCGCAGCTCGTGGCTCACGCTGGCGGTGAGCTGCCCCAGCGTGGCCAGCTTCTCGATGCGGGCCACCCGCTCGCGCACGTGGCGCAGCTCCCCTCGGGCCTGCTCCAACGCCAGCTCGCGGGCGCGCTGCTCCTGCGCGTGGATGTGCTCCAGGTCGGCCCGGTCCACCGCCCGCTGGCGCATCTCGCGCACCATGGCCCGGCACACGCACATGAGCCCCACCACGGTGAAGGCCACCCAGAAGCAGTGCTCGAGCACACCGCCATGTGCGCTGGCGGCCAGCCCCTGCCCGCCCCACACCTCCAAGAGCCCCTGCTCCAGCAACACCCCGGCCCCGGCCCCCAGGAGCACGCCCACATCCCGGTAGAGGACCAGGAAGGCCAGCGAGCCGAAGATGTGGAAGTGCGTCTCGATGCGGCCACCCGTCAGGTGGATGAGCAGCGTGGACCACGACACCTGCGACAGCGCGACGACATGTCGGGTCAGCGGCGTGCCCGGCCGCACCACGGACAGCGCCATGGGCAGCGCGCTCAACACGAGCCCCAGCGCGAGCACCGCGCCCGGATGCACCGGGCGCGCCCGTCCCACCCAGGCGGGAGTCGAAAACAGCCAGGCCACGCCAATCCCAGACACCCACTGACTCAACAGCAGCCACGCGAACACCCGGTCTGTCCTGCGCCGGACGTCCAACAGATGCTCTGTCAGCAATTGCGCCGCGCGCGTCTCACGCCCCGCCCCGCTCCAGGGTGCGCCTCGCTCCGGAAGGGGTGTCTCCGCCCCGTCGCACACCTCGACCGACCCGGCGCTCGGGTAGCCCGCCCTCAGAGGCCCCCCCACACCGAGCGCGCCCCGAGGCTCACGCGAGCCAGGCCCACCCTCCAGCAAGGGTGCTTCCATGTTTCTTTCTGGGCTGTCCATTGGCGTGGGCGCCTCGACGCGGGCGCGCTTCCCCCGGGATGGAGCCGCTGTTGTAACGCGACAGCAATTACGGTCAAGTCTAACTTGTCGCGGTTTACCGCAAGTCTTCCATCCAACGACAGACACGCCCCGAGGGCTCGAATCCGGAACGGAACGCGACTGCGTAACGTCTTGCCGGAAGGGCGTCAGCCCACGAAGAAGGAGCCAAGGGAGTGAGCGCGACAGCCGAATACAGGATGCTGGACCTGCGTGGGGGCCGCCACCTGCCTCCGCTGCGCTGGGAGAAGGACGAGGCCTTCTGCTTCACGGGCAAGGGACTGTTCCTCAACTCCCCCATCCTCCTGGGCTTCGCCGAGCCCGCGCCGCGCGCGGCCACGTTGCTGGACGGCTACGGGCTGCCGGAGCCGGTGGTGTCCCCCCAGGTGAAGAACGCGCTGGAGCCGCTGGAGCTGTTCGCCACGCAGTTCGTGCCGGCGGACGTGCAGGTGGCGTCCGGGTTGGTGCGCTACTGGCTCCTCCATGTCTGGAATCGGCTGGAGTGGAAGGACGCGACGTCCACCGGCCCGGACGCGCCGCCGCTGGAGAAGCGTCTGCTGTTCCGGCTGAAGGACGCGCCAGCCGTGTATCTCTTTCATGTCTCGCTGGTCGAGCGGCTGACGCCCTTGCGCCTCGCGGGGCTGCACTTCCGTCGTTGTGGGCCCACTCGCCCGGACTCGGGTGGAAGGGCCGCGGACCATCTGGCCGACATGTAGGGCCGCACCGGCACACGGAGGGGACGCGCGCACGCCCGGGCACCCGGTGAAGCCACGAGTGTTTGATGTCTGTCCAAACCGACTCCCTCGAGAGGCGGCGATGATGCAATTGATGATTGAGGAGATGAATCGCTGGCAGGATCAAGAGCTGCGACTGCGGCTGGATGCAGCCAAGTCGGACGACACCACGCGAGGAATCTACTTCATCGGCGTTCTGGACATGGTGAAGGGGCTCGGCGGAGAAGCCGAGGCCCAGTTGTGTCGTGGGGCGTGTGGGGAACTCCGTTTCAGTCGGTTCGGGAGGTATCCCGTCACCCGCTTCCTCCAGCTCACCCACTCGGCGGCGTATGTGCTGGCACCGCACTGTGGGGGGTACGAGGAAGCCATGCGGCGCATGGGTGCGCAGGCGGTGCTCGATTGTCTGACAGCGACGTCCGGCTTCAACTTCCTCATGGCCTACAACGTCCTGGGCGCGGCCTCGGGCAGCCCCCGGCGGCTGGTGGACGGGCTGCCGGGTGCCTATCTGCGCTCGGTGAGCTACGGCGAGCGCCACGTTTTGTGGACCACCGCCCGCAGCGCGAGGCTGTTCATGCGGCGTGACTTCATGCCCGTGCGCTACCACGAAGGCGTCCTCCAGACGGCGCTGGAGAGCGTGGGCGCTCGCGGCGTGGAGGTGCGAGGACACCGCACCAGCCTGCTGGATTGTGAATACACGCTGAGCTGGGCCGCGGGGCGCGGCGAGCGCGGCGCGAGTCCTTTCCGGGGGGCCGCATGACCGCGGCGGCCAAGGTCGACCCGTGGCAGGCGGACGAGGGCGACCTGGAGGCACGCAAGTCCTCCTCGGGTCCTGGGGACACCGCGCGAGGCATGTTCTTCCTCGGCGTGCTGGGCGTGGTGCGCGCGCATGCGGGCGAGGAGGCCGAGCGCCAGTGCCGACAGGTCTGCGCGGAGACGCGCTACGTGCCGTTCTTCATGTACCCCATCCACGGGTTCCTGGAGCTGGCGTTCATGGCGGCCCGACTGCTGGCCTCGCGAGACGAAGGCTTCGACGGCGCCATGCATCGGCTGGGCGCGCAGGCCACGGCGGACTTTCTCGACTCGGCGGTGGGCCGCAGCTTCCTGATGATTGTCGGAGGAGACCCCCGCCACCTCCTCACGTGTCTGCAGGCCGGCTACCGCACCGTGGTCAGCTACGGCGAGCGGCGCGTGGTGTGGTCCGGGCTTCGCCGCGGCAACCTCGTCATGCAGCGTGACTTCATGCCCGCCAGCTATCACGTGGGCGTGCTCACCGCCGTGCTCCAGCACGTGGGCGCGCGCAACGTGCAGGTCAAGGGGCGGCAGACGGGGCTGCTCGACAGCGCCTACGAGCTGACGTGGAGCTGACGCCCGCTCAGTGGCAGTTCGCGCGGCGCAGCGAGACTCCCGCCTCGGTGCGGTACTGGTAGAGCACCCCGCCCTCGTCCAGCACGACGAAGTCGCGGAAGGTCTCCTCGGGCATCGTGGTGAGCGGCAGGTCCGTCTGGCCCAGCACCTTGCCATCCAGTGCATCCAGACAGAACAGCCGCACGCCGGGCGAGCCCTCCGCGCTGCCCGCCGCCTTCGGCAGCTCACCCGCCACCGCCAGGTACACCGTGCCGGACGCATCCGAGTCCAACAACAGCAGGCTCATCACCGGGAACTGCAACCGATACTCACGCGTGTAGCGGCGCGTGCCACTCTGCCGGTCCACCGCGTTGACGAAGACGCGACCGCTGCGCGCGTCGATGATGCGCGCCAGCAGGTACGAACGCCCATCTCGACTGGGCCGCCCCGGAATCTCGGGCCGCGTGGGGTCCGCCTTGCCCGACAGGTCGCCGATGCGCACGAGCGCACCGTGCTCCTTCTCCACGTAGACCGAGTCTCCGTCCACGAACGTGCCGGTGATGCCGCCCGTGTCGCGGATGCCCGCGCCCTCCAGGGGCAGCTCGCCCTTGAGCGCTCCCGTCTCGGGATCCAACAGCGCCACCGTCTTGTCTCGCAGCCGGTCCAACACCAGCAGCGTCCCATCCTTCGCCACCGTGACGTCCTGGGGCGTCTGCTGCGTCAGCCGCGTGGTGCCCACCATGCCCCCGTCCGCGCCCAGCCGCATGAGCCGACCGTTGAGCTGATCCAACACCACCACGCCCCCGCGCGACGTGGGCGCCAGCGACATGGGCGCCTCGGGGTTGCCCTCGCGAGGCCGACTGCGGCCGAGCTGTCCGGACCCGCTGCCCCAGCCCAGCTCGGCCACCACGCCGTCGCGACGCGCGGGGGCAGGCTCGGCGGCGTCCGCCGAACCCGAACCCGAGGCCGCGCCTGCCCCACCCGCGCCACGTCCCCCCGGCGAGGCGCTTGGGGCGCGTGCTTCACCGGGCGCATCCGGCGCGACCGCGGGCGAGGCGTCCTTCTGGGTCCGTCCATCTCCCGCGCGCCACCGCCACGCCGCCACGGCGCACACGAGAATGATGACTCCCAGGATGATGACCCCGCGCTGTCGCACCGGCATGTCTCCGTTCCCGCCGAGGCCTAGTAGTGGCGGATGGCGTGATACGTGGTGTTGGCGGTGCGCAGGTTGTGCACGCAGCCGTACGCGCAGCCCTTGCACTCGTAGGCCCACATGTTGCCCCAGCCATCTCCCGACTCGTAGAGGAAGATGTGGCCCGCGCCGTCGATGTTGTAGACGAGCGCGTCCGCCGTCAGCAGGCTCTCACGCGTGATGGTCGTCCACTGCGTGGTGTCCGAGTTGAAGCTCACCGTGCTGTAGGGATGCGAGTCCGTCGACATGGTGGAGTTCGTGCTGGGAACCACCCACACCTTGGCGAGGAAGCCCGAGCAGTCCGCGCCGTACGAGCCCGTGTGCGTACAGCTGGGGCAGTCACCCGCGCAGGAGCCCGCCGCCTGGCCCGCCTTCCACGCGCCGTGGCCCCACCAGTACGAGAAGCCCATGGCGCCCGTCGCCCGCGCCACCGCCGCGTCGCGCACGGTGGAGGAGCCAGACACCTGGTTGAGGTACGTGCCCGAGGCCCAGCCCGTCACGCCGCTGTACGTCACCTTGTACCAGCCGCTCGAGGGACAGCCGTCACCCGCCTCCGTGGCGATGGCCGCGTCCGGCATGGTCAAGAGGATGCCGTAGCTCGTCGAAGGCCCGCTGCGCAGGTTCAGGCCCGTCGTCGTCTGGAGGTTCGAGCCCGGCGTGACGCACACCGTGAGCGCGCCCTGGGTCGCGCCCACGCTCTCGTCCGCGCTCTGCAGCTCCACGCTGTCCACGGACGATGACGCACCACCACAGCCCGCCATCCACGCCACCACGGCCATCCACTTCAATGCATGACGACTTGGGTTCCACCGGCTCATCGAGACCTCCACATGCGACAGGGGGGCGGGCAGCCTACGGCGCCCGACAGACAGCGCATAGCCCGCAAAACAAGTAGACGATGTTTTTCTGTTTCACACCGCCGAGCCCGATGTAGCAGAACCTGTCACGAACCCGATGCGCGGAGTAACCCGGCGCGCCACACCGCCCCCTCGGAGGCTCCGACGTCCCGAGGCGTCCGGGGCGTGGCATGCCGCGTGCTCAAGGGCCGCCAATCCAGGCTTCACTGTTTACACCGCGACGGATGACCTCATGGGTCTACCTGGAAGCGACGGCCCGTCGGGGGGCGGGCGGTCGTCGCACTCCTCGCCCCTTGGAGCCATTCCCTGTCATGCGAATGCGACTGTCTTTCTTGACCTCATTGATGGCCCTCGCGCTGCTCGGAGGCCTTCAGGCCTCGGCGGCCGATGGAGACAGCATCCCCGAAGGCTGCGTGGACAAGCGCTACTGCGACGGCACGCAGTGCTACGCGGCGGAAGATTCCATCTCGATGCTGGCGTGCGGGTGCGGCCTGTTGGACCCGACGTGCGGCGTGGGCCGCTGCGTGGAGGGCGCGTACTGTGACGGCAGCGCCTGCGGTGACGCCGGCATGTGTCACCCGATCGACTCGCCCATCTCCCAGGTGATGTGCGCGGGCGCGAAGATGGACGCCACCTGCACGCTGCCCGCGAGCACCTGCGGCGCGGGCTCGTGCGTGGACGGCGCCTACTGCGATGGGTGCGGTTGCCAGCCGCTCGACTCCGCGCCCTCGCAGGCCCTGTGCGCGTGCAAGCTGGCGGACCCGCGCGCGGGCGTGGGCTCGTGCGTGGACGGCGGCTACTGCGACGACCTCGCGAGCGAGGCCGGCCACTGCTTCAAGCCCGAGGCGGACGTGTCGCGCGCCATGTGCCGGGGCGCGGTGCTGGACAAGTGCGTCGCCTCGCCTCCCGCCGAGCCGGTGTCCTGCAAGGACGGCGTCTACTGCGATGCCTCGCGGTGCTACGCGGATGACTCGGCGCTCTCCAAGCAGAACTGCGCCTTCGTGGATGGCTCCGCCTCCGGCAAGCAGGGCCTGGTCAAGGCCCTGGGGCCCTACGACGTGGGCGTGATTCCGAAGCGGCCGTGGGGCTGCCCCGCGGGCAGCGAGTACGTCCAGTTCTACATGGACGATGAAGACAACCACAACAACAACTACCTCTGGGGTTGGGTGGGCGCCACGCGACAGAACAACCAGGGCACCACGCTGGGCTTCTGCCGGGTGGACGGCGCGAAGTTCCATCCGCTCTATCACAGCTGGAACACGGACCTGCGCAAGGAGACCTACGCCGTGCTGAAGCTGGGCGGCACGTGCCCGCCGGGCAGCATGGAGTTCGTGCGCAACTTCGACAACGAGGACCACAACAACCAGAACTCGCACGTGGGCAACATCTGGCCCAACGTCTCCAACAACAACACCTCGCTGCGCTTCTGCATGTTCATGCCGAGCAACAACGGCGCCATGGGTGGCTTCCCGTCCTTGGGCATGGAGTACGGCGTCTTCGCGGCCTCCAACTACAGCTCCGCGTACTGGCTGGCGCAGGGCTACATCCACACGGATGACGAGGACCACAACAACGCCAACTCCTACAGCTACAACAACAACGGCAACCCGGCCCTCCTCATCCACGCCATGGTCTTCGGGAGCACCAACACGGAGATGCGGCTGGCCAAGGTGGGCAACGCGCCCGCGCCCTGCACCAAGCTGGTGCACTACTACACGGGCGCGAACCTGAGCGCCTGGTACGACGGGGCCAACTGCTACATCAAGCCCGTGCCGCCCTCGGGCACGCCGTTCGTCTGGTCCAACAACTACTACGTCTCCGCCGGCCCCAATCACAGCTGCAGCGAGGGCGTCTATGACGGCGCCAACTGCTACATCATGAGCGCGCCGGCAGGCACCACCGCCTTCAAGTGGGGCAACGCCTTCTATTACGCCGAGTAGTCCCACTCCGCCGCCCGCCGAGGCCCCGCGAGCCTCGGCGGGCGCGGTTCTCAATCCCAGCCACTCAGCCGCATGCGCATGCCCAGGACCCAGCGCTCCCATTCCTGACGCCGCACCGTGGCCAGCACGCGCCCGCCGACGATGGTGAGGCCCGCGAGCGTCATCACCAGGAAGCCGATGCGGTGGTCTCTCAGGCCGGCGTCCAGCAGGTTCACCACCACGTCCAGCGTGAGGAAGAGCGTGCCCATCGCCAGGTAGGCGCGGATCCGCAGCACCATTCCCATCACCACGCCCAACAGGCACACGCCCCCGAAGACGAGCGCGGCGGTGCCATCCGGTGAGGCGCCCACGCTGAGCGACAAGCGCGCCGCGGCGGGGACGTAGAGCAAGAGGCCGCCGAGGACTCGCACCGCGTTGCGCGCC
The DNA here is from genome assembly GCA_016458225.1 of Myxococcaceae bacterium JPH2. Classification (NCBI taxonomy): domain Bacteria; kingdom Pseudomonadati; phylum Myxococcota; class Myxococcia; order Myxococcales; family Myxococcaceae; species Myxococcaceae bacterium JPH2. The sequence goes on from JAEMGR010000043.1 coordinate 50,095, forward strand.
GCCTGCGGCAGGCTGGACGCGAAGAGCTGCCCCAGCATGAGGAGCAGCAACCCCAGCGGCGCCAGATAGATCTCCAGCCCCTCCAGCCCGAACGCGAGCGCGCCCACCAACAGCGACACGTTGGTCGCCATCGCCGCGAACGCGCCGAACAACCGGCTGCGCTCCAGCGCGCCCAGCGCCGCGTACAAGAGGCCCGAGCCCGCCGCGAGCAGCGCCGCGTGCGCCGTCGCATCGCCCGGCAACACCAGCGCCATGCCCACCGGCAGGAGCGCCGCGAAGCGCCGCGTCGCCTCCGCCACGGGCCGCACGCCTGCCCGACGCGCCAGCACCGTCACGCCCACCAGCACGAAGCCAAGCAGCAGCGCGAAGAGCGCATCGGTCTCGGGGCTCAGTCCGGGCGCGTACAGGTGGCGCACGAGGGCGTAGATGCCCACCACCGCCGTTTGCACGAAGTAGACATGGCGCCCCGTGTGCTCGCGCCACGCGCAGTGCAGCGCCACGCCCACCGCGAGCCCGATGCCGCCCACGGCCAGCGGCAGCGAGTCCGCCGACGCCCTGCCGCTCGCCGCGCCTCCCGCCAAGAGGAAGCCCATGAGGAGCAGGCCCGCATCACGGCCCCAGCCCAGTCCCGTCGACAAGTCCTCCCGCCGCGTGCGCAGCAGCCGGTGCGCGACGTGGAGCCCGAGGACTCCCACCGTGGCCGCCAGCGACAGCGCCGCGCCTCGCTGGGCGACCCACTCCAGGTAGCTCGATGGCGCGAGCTCCGCGAGCCGCGCGGTGAGGAACGTCGTGACCCCGGCGACCCCTGCGCTGCCCGCCACCATCGCGGCCACCGCGGCCATCCCCGTGGCGAAGGCACCGCGCCACGGTCGCGCCGCGACGAACACGGTCACCGCGAGCAGCGCCAGCGACACCGGCAACGCGGTGAAGGGGAACCATTGCCCGAGCGCGAACCGGACCACCGCCTCCAGCAGGAGGTTCGGCACCGCGAAGGTCGCAGAGGGCGTGCCTCCTGCCGCCAGCGCGTAGACGCCCGCCACGACGAGGAACGGGAGGATGGAGAGCTGGATGCGCACGCGAGTCTCGCTCTCAGTCGCTCCCCGGCGACGCGCCAGCCACGGCCCGCCCCCCACCACCGCGAGCGCCAGCAACACGAGCACCGGGCCCGGCCAGGATCCGAAGAACTCCGCGCGATGCGCCTGCGCGTGCACCAGCAGCACCAGGCCCAGCCCCAACACGGTGCGACCCGCCCGAGCCGCCAACCCCACGAGGAGCGCGGCCCCCGTGAGGAACACCACACTGGCCGAGCCCAGGCCGGGCTGGAAGAAAGCGGCGAGGGCCACGAGCACCACCGCGATGAGCGAGGCCTCGCGCAGGACCCCCAGGATGGGCCCCGGCAGCACCGCCATCCGAGGCGCCAACACGCGCGCGAGCACATGGCGCCAGGAGTTCACGTGCGCCACGACAACCGCCACGCCCGCGTAGGCCAGCCCCGCGAGCGACACCCCGATGAAGGCGCGCAGCCACAACTCCTCGGGCGTGGCCCCCGGAGCCAGCCACGTCCAAGGTTTGAGCCAGCCCCACATCCCATCCGACGCGGCCACCGACACGGTGGCCCACTGTCCACCGGGAGGCGCGAACATCATCAACGGCCCGCGCCCCAAGCTCCCCTGCGCGCACCAGAGCGCGGCGCCAGGCAGGCCGAGCCACAGCGAAGCCCGAGCCAACCCCACGGCGCGGAACGACACCGCGAGCAGCATGGAGAGCACCGCCGGCCCCAGCAAGAGAAGCGGCGGGACCAACGCGAGCGCGCGCGTGGGGTCCGGATAGGCCAGACGCGCCGCGCTCTGCAAGAGCACGAGGCCCAGCACCGCCACGCCCGCATGCGGCACGCCGTGATACAGCGGACCGTGCGTGGGGTTCTCCAGTCGGCGCGCGAGCGCGGGCCCCCACCGCCGCGTCGCCAGCGCCACGCCCCACAGCCCCATCCCCCCCCAGGACTGCCGCCACGCGGCGATATCGGGCGACAACGGCCTCCCCGCGCGCAGCACGAGCGCCGTGAGCGCGATGAAGCCCGCGACCATCGCGAGCGTCGCCACCGAGCCGCGCACCGCGTACGAGACGAAGCCTCGCGACACGAACGCCACGACCGCGGCCCCCGTGAGCAATCCACCGGTCAACAGCAACGTGGAACGCTCGGCGGCGACCGGCGCGAGCAGCCACGGCATCAAGAACTGCGTGGCGAGCGCCGCCTGGATGAAGGCCGCGGCGGCGAAACCATCCGTGAGCAATCGCCGTCCCTGCGCCCCCCACGGCAGCGGCACCGCGCCCAGCACCCGTCGGCCCTTGAGCGCGGGCGCCCCCGGTGCGGCGTCCTCACGCCCGCGCCCGGCCGCGATGAGCGCGAACGCCAGCGCCAACGCCGCGGCGACGAGCGCCGACAGCGCCCCGACTCCCACGACCTCTTCGTCACTCGCCAGCGCCGCGCTGGCCGCACGCGATGCCGCCAGCGCGACCCCCACGCCCCGCGACACCGCCAGCGCGAGCGCCGAGGCCGCGGCGAAGGACAGCAGTCGGCTCGCATCGCGCCGCAAGCGGATGAACAGGACGAGCGCCGCGAGGCCCGGCACCGCGCACGCGACGAGCACATCCCAGGACGGAAGGACATGCAGGACAGCGATGGGGAGACCCGAGTCGCGCCCCACCACCGAGCCCACCACCCCAGCGAGGGTGAAACCCAGCGACACATCCTCCAGCGGCAGCAGCTCATGTCCGTTCTGCACGGCACGGCGAGCCCACACAGATTGCACCCACCCGACGAGCCCATACCCCGCGCCCAGCATCACCAACACGCCCGGCCCCGCGTCCTCTCCGGACAGCGAGGCCAGCACGCCCAGCAGCAACGCCATCGCGCCCACGACATGAAGCCCACGCCAGCGCCAACCGCCCGCGACGTGCGCGGCTCCGGCGATGGCCAACCCCGTCACCCACCGAGGCGCGAACCACACGGCGTCCCAGCCCGAGGCCAGCACCGCGAACGCGGGCACCATCGCGACCGACACGACGAGGCTCCACATCAACAGCCGAACGCGCGGCCCCTGCGCCGACGTGGCACGGGCCACGAGCATGAGCCCCGCTGCCGCCACTCCCACGCCCGCCAGCCACCCATCCACCGCCCACGGCGTCACCAGTCGCGCCGCCAGTCCGCCCGTGAGCAGCACCGCCAACACGCCCGCGTGAATGAGCGCGCGGCGACGAATCTCACACAGGAAGAACACCGCCGCGGCCAGCGCTGGCGCCACCACGGAGGCACCATCCACCCCGAGGTTCGCGCCCGCTTCACCCGAGAACGCGCCCAGCGCGCCCGCGAGCGCGCCACTGGCCAGACCCGCGTGCGCCAGCGTCTCGAACACGGGCGCCGCGCGAGGATGCGCGGCGCGCACCGACTCCAGGCTCGCGGCCACCGCCACCACGGCGGCGAGCAACATCGCCCAGAGCGTCATGTCCGCGAACAGGAGCCCGCCCGGGGCCAGCGCCTGGAAGCCCGACGGTGCGCTCACCACGACGAAGAGGCCCAAGCACACGGCCCCATAGAGCGCGGCCCCCACGCTGACCAGCGACGCACTCTCCACACCCCGACGTCGCTCGCGCCACACCGTGACGGCGAGCGAGACCACACCCACGCAAGCGCAGAGGGCTCGCGAAGCGGGGGCCTCACCCCAACGCATCAACGGCAGCCCCGCGAGCAGCGAGGGCACGAGCGCGATCGCCAGCGACGCAGGGGATGCACCATGCAGCAAGCGCCCCGCGGTCCGCATCGGCACGAGCGCCAACCCCGCGCACCCGAGCGCCACGGCCACACCGAGCCCCGGTGTCAGCTCCACCAGCGCGGAGAGCGCCACGAACACGACGGGAAGCAGCGCCAACCCAATGCCCGCGAGGATGCGCGCGGCGGACGACGAGCGACGACCCAGGAACCGCCCCAGCCCGATGAAGGCCGCGTGGTAGCCGAACAGCGCGCCCGTCACCAGGAGCTGACGCGGAGCCCCGCCCAGCGCGCGCCACGCCTCGCGCACGCCCATGAGCGAGCCGCCCAACACCAGCACCGCGCCCAGGAACCACCAGATGTACTCGTGAAGCCGAGGCGCGCCCTCTTCGCCCCCGCGCTGCCCCGACGGCAAGTCGTCGAGCGCCACCACCGCCTCGAGCCCTCCGCCCAGCGAGCCCGAGTCGCCGCTCGAGTAGATCGCCGAGCCCGCGCCCAGCGCCAATCCCAGGTCCCCCTCGCCGCCATCGCCGGCCTCGCCCGCACTCCGAGCCGCCGCCTTCCGCACGGCTGCCTGCTCGCGCTCCTCGCGCGCCGCCTCTTCCAGCGTGCGGGCGAGCGCCGCGCCCCACCCCAGCCCCCAGCCCTCCTTGCGCTGCAGCGAGGCCGCCACGCCATCCGCCCAGGCTTCCACTCGCTGGGCCGCATCCGGCACCGGGGGCGGCGGAGCCTCCACGGAAACGACAGACACTGTCGGCGGATTCGGAGCGCGAACGGCCGTCTCCAGGCGATCCGCGAGGCCCGAAGGCAGCAACCCCTCGGCCCGCCACTGGCCAATGTGTCGAAGGAGCCGACCCTGAACCACGTGGTCGAGATGCGGCTCGGAGAGGGGCACGAGGACGGCGCCACACTCGAGGCAGGCCCCCCCAGGCCCCTCCTCACGAACGCGCGCACAAACAAGGCAAATCATGTCCCGGCGAGCATACCGCCTCTCCGCGGATGTTTCTTTCCAAGTCGCCAGCGAGAGGAAATGCTCGGGGCATGAGCGTACGGCAGTTCGACGTGGTCATCCTCGGCTCAGGCCCTGGCGGTGAAGGCGCATCGATGAAGGCGGTGAAGTCGGGCCGCAAGGTCTGCACCGTGGAGCAGCGCCCCTTGGTGGGCGGAGCCTGCACCCACACCGCGACCATTCCCTCCAAGGCGCTGCGCCATGCCATCCAGCGCCTGATGGATGTGCAGCAGGACCATCCCCACCTGCGCACCGAGCTGGCGCGCCACACCACGTTCAAGGACCTGCTGCGCGCGGCCACGTCCGTGGTGTCTCGCCAGGTGCAGCTGCGCACCACCTTCTACGAGCGCAACCGCGTGGACCTCGTCGTGGGCCGCGCCCGCTTCAAGGACGCGCATACGGTGGAGGTCTCGGATCCACGCGGCTCCAGCGAGCTGCTCTCCGCCAAGTCCTTCGTCATCGCCACGGGCTCCCAGCCCTACCGGCCGCCCGGCGTGGACTTCAATCACCCGCGCGTCTTCGACTCGGACACCATCCTCGCGCTGCGCGACGCGCCGCTGACGATGATCATCTACGGCGCGGGCGTCATCGGCTGCGAGTACGCCTCCATGTTCCGGATGCTCGGCGTGAAGGTGGACCTGGTGAACACGCGCGACCGGCTGCTGTCCTTCCTGGACGACGAAATCTCGGACGCGCTCTCCTACCACCTGCGCGAGCAGGGCGTGCTCATCCGCCACCAGGAGGAGATGGCCCAGGTGGAGCCGCGCGATGACGGGGTGGTGCTCCACCTGAAGAGCGGCAAGCGCCTGCGCGCGGACATCTTCCTGTGGGCCAACGGGCGCTCGGGCAACAGCCGCGACCTGGGCTTGGAGTCGCTGGGCATCGCCACCGACTCGCGCGGCTGCATCCAGGTGAACGACGCGTACCAGACCGCCGTGCCGCACATCTACGCGGTGGGCGACGTGGTGGGCGCGCCGTCACTCGCGAGCGCCTCGTATGACCAAGGCCGCTTCGCCGCCACGCACATCGTCGAGGGCCGGCTGGAGCACAAGCTCGTCAAGGACATCCCCACGGGCATCTTCACCAGCCCGGAGATCAGCAGCCTGGGCCGCACCGAGCGAGAGCTGACCCAGGCGGGCGTGCCCTACGAAGTCGGCCACGCGTTCTTCAAGAGCCTGGCGCGCGCGCAAATCACCGGCCGCACGGTGGGCATGTTGAAGATCCTCTTCCACCGTCAGACGCGAGAGATTCTCGGCCTGCACTGCTTCGGCGACAACGCGTCGGAGATCATCCACATCGGCCAGGCCATCATGTCGCAGGAGGGGCCGGGCAACTGCATCGACTACTTCATCAACACGACGTTCAACTACCCCACCATGGCCGAGGCCTATCGCGTGGCCGCCCTCAACGGCGTGAACCGCCTGTTCTGATGCGTCCTCGCGGCGAGGCCCCCGTCGCCTCGCCGCGCTCACGCCGAGCGGGAATCACATCCCCGTGGGCAGCTGTCGCAGGGGGTCGCGCCCCTCGGCGGCGGCCCGCATCGCGAGCCCGAGATAGGGAGCGGACTCGGACAGGAACTCGGGGAGGAGTGCTTCCTCGAGCTTCTTGTCCTGGGTCTTGGGCAGCTCATCGAAGGTCGCATGGGCTCGCGCCTCGACCTGCCCGGCCCAGCTGCTCGCATGGCCTTCCTCGAAGATGACCTGCGCGCGCACATTGCCCAGCACGAGGAGCATGTTGTTGCTGCCGCGCCCCTCGATGAACGGCACGTCCACGTCGCCGAGCAACTGCATGTCCCCCGAGGTGAAGAGCCCCGGGCCCGACAAGGCCCCCACGACGGTGACGCAGGAATCCGGCCCCATATCCGAGACGGGCTGCGCGGCGCGCACCGAGCCCAGGAAGACGATGGGCGCGATCCACCGCGTCGGCTGGGTGAGGACCACGTTCGCCGCGACAATCCGCGGCTCGCGCCATTCGGGCTGATCCACCGTGACGGTGGGCAACTCCGCGGGCAGCAGCTCGCGGAGCGCCAGCGACCACATGGCCTGAAGCGAGGGATTGCCCCCCTCCCGCAGCCACTGCGCCGGACCTTCTTGTGACACCGCCGCGAACGCCTCGGGCGTCGGCAAGGCCCAGGTGGCGGCGAGCACCTCGCGCTGCGCCTCCGTGAGTCGGGCCAGCACCCGAGCCCAGGCCGCGCTCCAATCCGCGGCGGAGAAATCCGGTCGATAGTCGAGGGGCTTGTTCATCGTGCCGGCATGAAGGCGTTCCCCGTTCCCGCCGTCAATCCACTTCCCCTCAGCACCCACGAAGTCCGCGAGCGGCGCGAAGAGTCCTCAGTCGCGCAAGTAGTGGCAGGTGTAGCCACCCGGGTGCTTCTCCAGATAGTCCTGGTGGTACTCCTCGGCCGGCGTGAACTCGCCCGCGGGAACGATCTGGGTGACGACCGGCCGCGACCACTTGCCGGAGGCATCCACCCGCGCCCGGACCTTCTCGGCCACGCGCCGCTGCTCATCGGACAGGGTGAAGATGGCGGAGCGATATTGCGTGCCCACGTCGTTGCCCTGGCGATTGAGCGTGGTGGGGTCGTGCATCCGGAAGTACCACTTCTCCAGGAGCCCCTCGTAGGTGAGCAGCCGCGGGTCGAACACGACGCGCACGGACTCCGCGTGGCCGGTGCGGCCCGTGCTCACGTCCGCGTAGGTGGGAGCCGAGCCCGTGGGCGCTCCGCCCGTGTAGCCCACCTCCGTGGAGATGACGCCCGGCACCTTGCGCAAGAGTTCCTCCATCCCCCAGAAGCACCCGCCCGCGAGCAGCGCGGTCTCGCGCGTGGCCACCGCCGGAGCCGCGCGGCCGAACAACGGCAACAGCGCCCCATACCCTTCCTTCGCGAGCGCATTGACGGGCACGAAGCGCAGGGCCGCCGAGTTGATGCAGTAGCGCAGGCCCAGTGGTTTCGGCCCATCCTCGAAGACGTGTCCCAGGTGCGAGCCCGCTTCCTTCGAGCGAACCTCCACCCGCGTCATGCCCAGGCTCTCGTCCCGGGACTCCACGACGTGGGCCGCCTCCACCGGGCGCGTGAAGCTGGGCCAGCCCGTGCCTGAGTCGAACTTGTCGCGCGAGGAGAAGAGCGGCTCGCCGCTCACCACGTCCACGTAGAGGCCTTCCTCGTGGTTGTTCCAGTAGGCGTTGCGGAAGGGCGGCTCCGTCGCGCCCTTCTGCGTCACTTCGTAGGACACGGAAGAGAGCGTTCGCCGCAGCTCCGCGTCCGAGGGATGAGTCCCTGGCGCCGCGCCTCGGGCTTCGGTGCAGGCCGCCAGGGCGAGGACCCATCCCAGGGTCACCAGCCCCACGGCGCTCCAGCGACGGAACGACCCCCGCCGCTCACGACGAGGCGCGGTGGGAACAACCAGGACATCCGACGACATGGTCTCGGCCTCCAGGCACGCCGCCCCTTGGGACGGCCTCTCTCCCGGATACGCGCGAGGCCAATATCTGGTTTCAGACCAGCGCGAGGACTCTCCCCCGGCGAGCGGGCAGGAACCGCCGCACCCACTCCCACCCGAAGGCGGAGAAGGTCAGCACGCCCATCATTCCGCTGAACAACCACAGCCCCATGAGGACGGCGATGCCCAGGTGCATCCCCAACGTCAGCACCACCCACAGCGGCCGAGTCCGCGCCGGCCAGATGAGCACCGGATAGCCCGCCTCGATGACCAGCGTGCCCCAGCTCGCCAGCTTCACCAGCCAGGGCACCTGCGCCAGCCAGGCGAAGTCGAACTGCCCATACTGCGGCTGCATCAGGACTTCCCAAAGCGCCGTCCCGTCCCGCCAGGTGGGCCCTACGAGCTTCTCCGCCCCGGTGGCGAAGTAGATGACACACAGATGCAACTGCAACACGCGCAGCGCCAAGGTGGCCTCGGACGACGGCGCCCCGGCGGCCCGGCCCGCGCGGAGGTCCAACGAGAACGCCGCGCCCACCGGCATGACCACGCAATAGAACAGGCTGATGTGCGCGAAGGTCTCCACGCCATAGGCGAAGAAGTTGCCGCTGTTGAGCAGGACCGAGTGGGCCAGCCACGCGACGAGCGCGCACACGCGCGTCCTCCATCCGAGCAGGAGGCCCACCAGCGCCAGGCCATAGGTGAACACCACCGCGCGGACGCCCTGGTCGGGCGAGAGTCCCCACTGGCCCAAGAACGACGTCACCCGGTCGAGCCGCAGCATCCAGGGCGCGGCCAGGGACTCGGAGACGCTCCACGGCACCAGCCCACGACTGCCCAGCAGCTCGGGCAGCGTGTCCGCCAGACTTCCCACCTGGATGAGCAGGAGCAGCGCGACGCCCACTCGGAAGACCGCGAGCGGCTCGGGGGAGCCGGGGGTGGACACGAAGGCCACCCAGCGCGGAGCAGTGACGGACCTCGACGAAGCGAGCGTGCTCATGGCGCTCCCACTCCCGTCTGCGGCTCCGAGACCGGAGCGCGATGTTCGAACACGGCGCGATAGGCGTCGATCCACTCCGGGCGGGCCCCGGCGCTGTATTCCTCCATGGAGGGGAGCCGAAGCGCCTCCACCCGCACCGTCACCGAGCGCGCGTCCGGGTGACGGCCAAACATCGCCGCGGCCCAAGAACGTGCAAGCGGATCCTGCACGTCCTTGAGTCCGAAGCGCAGCAGCATGGAGTGGATGCGCAGGTTCATGGCCGCGCTGTCGAACCGGAAGTCATCGCGAATCGCTCCGCCTGACTCCCGCTCCGCGCGGAACGACACCCGCACCGCCGGACTCACGCCCGGCGCGAAGAAGCTGAACTGGCTGCTGGCTCCGGACCAGGCGGCATAAGCCTGGCCGACTGAGCCCAACGGCCCCAGGACCTGGAGGGGCCGCAGACCGAGCGCGCTGGAGAACACGAGCAACAGATGAAATGCCGCCAGCGACGTCATGAGCGCGTGGCGCGCCGTCAGGGTGGTGAAGGGCAGGCGCATGGGGGTCCTCGAAGCACCGGAGGCAAACCTCCGGTGCGCGCAAGGTCAGGTCCATCGAGACGGCGCCCCGCTCACCGGGGATTGAGGCGGGGCCGGAGGCTCAGTTGCCGCAACCGCCGGTGCCACCGAGGATGCCGCCCAACAGGGCGCCCCCGTTGCCGGTGCCGAGCAGGTTGCCCAGCAGACCGCCACCGCCCAGCAGGCTGCCCAGCAGACCACCGCAGCCACAGGTGCTGCCGTCGCCGTTGCCGAGCGCGTTCACCTTCTCGGCGGCGGGGTTCGTGTCCTTGGAGACGAGAACGACCTCTTGGAGCGGAACGGCCTCGCGGGGGTTGTTGACCTTGAAGTCCGGTCCCTTGGCGACGGCCGCCGTGGTCCCGAGCGCGACGACGCACAGCACCGCAGCCCGACCCGCCATCAGATGAAGCTTCTTCCAGTTTGCACGCATTGGCCGCTCTCCTTTGTCAGTACAGCTGGGCCAATCTCGGCTCGTGACATGAAAGAGCAACCATCCCCCGAATCGCGGCCATGTGTCTGACGGAGGGCGAAGCGCGGCTCCGAGGCCAGCAAGCGGGCGATACAGCGCGAATGTATCGCCCGCGGGTGGACATGCCGCGCTCTCTGAATCCAGGAGCCCCGGAGCGCTACGCGACCAGGCCCGCCATCCCCTGAATCAGCCGGAGCGCGTGCGCCTGGGACGGAACGCCCGCGTCGCGCACCAGGGACTCGGGAGGCGCGTGGCGAGAGGCTTCGTGCTCCAGCGCACGCAACGTCTCGCGCCGGGCCTCGCGCAGCCGCTCGCGCGCGGAGGGCGCCAGCCGCTCGGACGCCCAGGCATCCACGGCCCACGCCAGCTCCGCGTGCCGCAGCTCATCCCGCGCGATGGGCACCAGCGTCCGGCGCACCTCGGCGTCTCCCGCCGCGCGCGCCTGCCAGCCCGCCACCAGCGCGCCATAGGCCTCGCGCACGCAGCCCTCGACCGCGTTCTCCAGGCACATGGCCTCCAGGTCGCGCGGCTGGAACGACGCCACCTCCACCTCGGGCATCCGCGCGCCGTGCCGCTCCGCCAGCGCCCGCATGGCCCGCGTGTGCCGCACCTCGTCCGCCGCCGAGCGCCGAGCGGCCTGGATCAGTTGCGCGGGCGCGCCGTGCTCGCGCAGCTCATCCGCGAGCCGCAGGAACGCGGGGACCGAGGCCGCCTCCAGCCACGCCGCGTGCGCGAACAACATCCCCAGCTCACAGGCCTCGCCTGGCGGGCCCACGTCCTGGAGCCCCTCCGGACGTCGGCCATCGTTCGAGCACGTGAGGTAATTGCAGACGAGGTCCACCTTCGTGGTGCCCTCCAGCGGCTTCGCGGAACAGCTCGTGACCATGGCGCCGCCCGGATGCTCGGGACATTGCTTGCACCGGGTCGCCGAGTCCGTCGAGGCCAGCTCGATGGACGAGGCGGTCATCGACAAGGGACCGCTCGAGCACTCCGGCTCCGAGCCACAGGCCCACAAGGAGAGCGCGGGAGCCGCCAGCCACAGGCCATGAAACGTGCGTCGCAGGAGGGGATTCTTCGGCAGGTACATTGGACTCGTCCTTCAATCCAACCCCCGGCCAGGTCAGCGCAGTCGCCCGGCATCCTAGCCACGCGCGCCAATGCGAGACAAGCCAGGGCCTCGCATGACGGCGCGGACACGCGGCTCGGGAAGTGAGGCACGGGAAGTGAGGCGCGGGAAGATGCAGCGCGCGCGACGTTCCTTCGGAAGAACTCGGAGGTCTCATGCAACGCGGTGCGCTTCTCCTGGCCCTTGCGGGCTTTCTACCGTGGAAGGCCTGGGCGGCTCCTCACACGACGCAACTGACACCCCAGAACGCCGCCACCCAATGCACCTCGCGCACGCCGTGTACCCAGCCCACGGTGGATGGCTGGGTGCCTCCGCTCGAGTATGCGGATGGCAAGAAGTTCCCGATGCAGGACTACGTGAACGGCGGCCCCAACGGCGAGCTGTACCTGATGGTCAGCGATGACGCGACCTACGGCACCACGGTTTGCAACACGGGAGCCACGCGCGCGGCAGGCATCCCCGCGACGGTGGCCAACCCTTGCGTCAACCAAACCCTGTTCATTGGCCTGCGGCTGCCGCGTCCCAAGGATGCCAATGGCAACTTCCTGAATCCCTCGGGCCTCGTCACGGTCTGGATGGACGCCAACCGCGATGACACGTTGAACAACGTGGCGGGCGCGGACCTCCCTCGCGCCGAGGACCGGCGCATCGTGCTCCGCTACAGCACGGGCCCCTCGGGCATCAGCAGCGTCACGCAAAGCCAGGGCGACGGCACGGGAGCCTGGGTCAGCAGTACGTCTGGATCCGCGTGGGCCACCAATGCCGTGGTGACGCTGCCCGCCGCGGAGCCGGGGTTCGTGCACCTCGAGCTGTCCGTGAAGCTGCGCCCCACCAAGTCGCTCTTGCAGATCAGCGAGCCGCTCACCGCCAGCGTGCGGAAGATGGGCCTGGCCATCCAGAGCACGCCGTTCGCCTTGGCGGGCGCCACGCAGAAGGTGGGCGGCGGCATCTTCTACAACAACAAGAACCGGCTCCCCGTCGACAACCTGCCCGGCACCTGGGAGACGCTCGAGTTCAAGGCGCCCACGCCCATCCCCCTGAGCCTCACCATGTGGAACGTGGGGCAGATGCCGGACGTGACGTTCTGGGTCCCGGATGGTGGCTCGGGAGAAATCGATACCGTCGCGCAGCAGCTCTTCAAGAAGGAGGTCGCCTGCGTCTCGGAGATCTGGATGTCTCATGAGCGCGGCGAGCTCATCGAAAAGGTCAACGCCCTGCGCGCGGCCGCGCTCATGCCGCCCATGCAGGCCATCACCGAGCAGAACGACGAAATCCTCCAGCCCTCCACCGAGAGCACGGGCCTGGTGCTCTTGTCCTCGCGACAGATTCTCGAGGGCGGCGTGCACCATTTCCCTTCGGACTTCTGCACGGGCTCGGACTGCCTCCAGGACAAGGGCGTGATCTGGGCGCGCATCGCCACGCCCGCGGCCACCACGCCCGTGCTCGCCAATGACGACACGGGCGCGCCGCACATCGCCTCAGGTACGGACTACGGCGAGTTCGTCGACGTCTTCTGCACCCACGCCAACGCGGGCGACAACACCCCGGGCGACGACACCGACGCGCGCGAGAAGCAGTTCACCGACATGGCGGCGTATGTCCATCAGGTCCGCCAGGGTGGCCCGCTGACGGCCAACAGCGGCGCCTATCAGCTCGGAGACAACGACGTGTTTCCCAGCGGGACGTGGCCGAGCGGCCTCGACCGCCCCGCGTTCCTGATGGGCGACCTCAACACCGTGGGCCCCAAGGCCACCCAGGCCGACAGCGGCTTCTCGGGCTACCAGCGGATGATGGGCGCCGGCAGGCTCGACCTCACCGCCCGCACGGAGTTCGAGAAGGCCAACTCCACCTTCTCCAAGGCTCGGGACCTGGCGCGCACGGCCTCCGGCGCGGACCCCATGGCCACGGGCACCTGGCTGTCCAGCCAGTGCACGTCCGATGTGGCGACCCAGCTGGGCACCAAGGACCGGATTGATTACGTCCTCGTGTTCCCGCCAGCGGACGGGCCGGAGTTCCCCAGCTTCGCGCTGCTCAAGGAGCCCACGGCCAGCGTGGACCCGCACTTCGACCCGGACTCCGTCTTCTACATCCCGCAGCTCGGGCAGACCATCTCGCAATGCCTGTCGGACCACGCCATGGTGGATGTGAATGTCACCCTGGCCCGCGTGCGCGATGTCTTGAAGTACAACCCCTCGCGCCCCCATCGCGTCGAGTACGCGGTGAAGCAGGTGACGGACCTGGAGACGGCGAGCGGCTGCTGCGCGGACTGGTACACGCCCCGGGTGCGCATGCAGACCAATGGGTTCTGGCGGGAGAATGCCTATCTGAACATCATGGAGGACCAGATCATCTATCCGAACTGGTTCGTGCACACCGGGCCGGACAATCCCACGCAGTTTCCGGACCTGCCCTCGCTGTTCCTGGGCACGGTGTCCATGACCTCGGCCATCTGGGAGGAGGACGTGGGCCCGTCTGACCATTACGACTCCATCCCCGAGGGTGGCGCGGGCACGGCGGTGGACGAGCGCGACGCCCACTTCACGTTCTTCGCCAGCAGCGGCCTCTTCCGGCGCGTGAAGGGCGAGGCGAACGCCAATGACTGGCTCACCGCCATCGAGACGGTGGCCAACTTCCAGAGCGGATACGAACACGGCGTCACCCTGGAGACGTCGGGCCAGGACCAGGCCACCGAGAACAACGCGCGCGTGCGGCACTACTTCAACGTCAAGGAGCTGGAAGCGCCATGAGAGCCAAGAACCTGGGGTACGCGCTGCTCACCCTCGCGCTGGGCGGCACGGCCCACGCACTCGAGCCCATGGTGCCCTATGACAACTTCAATCCCATGCGCCCGAGCACGGGGCGCACGGTGAAGATTCGCGGCCTCGACCCGGCGCGCTGGTCCAACGAGGAGACAGGGACGCGCGTCGAATCGGTCCGGGAGCTGGCCTTCACCCGCCTGCACCTGAAGAGCCGCGCCACCACGGGCTCGGGGCGCTACGGGTTGGCATTCACGAATCCCGCGCGGGTGACGGCCATTGAAGCCAAGGTGCGCCTGAACAATGCCCGCAGCGTGGGGTGCCTCTCGCCCCAAGCCGGCACCGCGACGAGCACCGCCGAGCTGAGCGGCAGCTTCTTCAACGCGGGCACCGTCACGGCGGGCAGCGCGAAGGACGACGTCACCGCGGCCCTTCGTGTCGTCTCGCGCTCGACGGACATTCCAGGCTCCCAGGAGCTGCGCGTGGAGGCGACGGTCGCGCAGTGCCTGGACGCGACGTGCGCCACTCGGAACACGCTCTTCACCCAGGACCTGGGGCTCGTGCACCAGGGCGAACAGACGCGGCTGAGGATGCAGTGGGATGCGGCGAACCACCGCTTCATCTTTCAGCGCGACGAGCAGGCAGAGGTGTACGGCGCCTACGCGGTCGCTGATATCCAGACGCCCGCGCTCTCAGGCAAGGGCTTGCGGGTGACACACGAGCTGCCCACCTGCCCCGCCGGCGACCCCGTGCCGTTGGGCTACGCGAACGCCTACTTCCACGACGTGCTCGTCAACAAGTCCGCCGCGCCCTGAACCTCACGCGACTTGTGGCGGGGCCGTGCACACGTGCCCCGCCCTGCTCATGCTGAAAGCATGAGCCCTCGTGGGGAACGCGCTCCACGTCCAAACAGGAGGGAGCGGGTTCCTGGCCTGGGAGTTGGTGACCTGCCCTGAGATTCTCGGACCACCTGAAGCTTGAGAGGATGCCGCTCCGGGTACGACGGAGGCAGGCGGTGAAGAAGCGTCGGTTCAGCGAAGAGCAGATGGTCGCGATTCTGCGCACGCCGTCCCCCTCCGAGAGGACCACCTTCCCGTCCTTCACGACCGAGATGGCCAGCCCCGGTACGTTCCAGTCGCGGATGGCGGCGTTGACGTGGGCGTCGAAGCCCGCGGACGGCACGGTCTGACCGAAAGCGGAGGCTCCCCCCTGCCGGAAGATGAGCGCGAAGAAGAAGGGGAAGGAGGTGACACTTCGAACCATCGGTCGGGCTCCGGGTCGCGAAACAAGAGAAGAGGCTCAGGGGTGCAGTCGCGAACAAGGCGTCATCTATCTTTGGCAAACGCAGGGAGCAACCCACCCCGTCCACTCGTATCGGCACCAGCCATGGGCACGTCGAGCAGCACGACAGGTTTTGAGTGACTCAGAATTGGCCCGACATCCCCATCATGGCCCCACCCTCGGGGAGCAGCGAGATGGACATCCGAGGCACTTCGCGAGGTGCGCGGTCGGAGCGCCAGGCTTCGAGGACATGCTCGGCGGGTGACCGTTGCAGGAAGGCGTCCAGCAGGAAGCTCGTCCCAGCAATCATGAAGGCCGGCCCTGCCAGCCGATTGAGGGCGCGACCATAGTTCTCCGGCAACGGGGGCTTCGCGTCCTCCATCCACACCGTGAGGGCCGCACCTGTGGCGAGTACGAAGGCGCCCGTCAACTTGAGAGCAAACCTGTTGCGCTCCTCGGTGACCGCGATGCTCCGGAGGCGCTCTTCGGTGCGCGCAACCACCAAGGCGTGGTCCTCCTGAGTCAAGAGCGCCCGCCGATACTCCGCTTCCACCTCCTCCCCCTCCGTGCTGCTCAGCAACGACCACGTACCGGCCCCAAGGAGGAGCGCGCTTGCCCCCAGATAGCTCCAGCTCGCCGCCTTGTACCCGCCCGCCCTCAGGTTGAGCCCTCCCGCGAGAGCCATTGCCGCGCCACCCGTGAGCCGGAGCGCGCCTTCGACGTGTCTGCTCTGGCGCTGCTGTCGCCCCAGTTGCCCCAGAAGCAATCCCATGCGTTCACCGTCCTCGCGCGAGATGCCGTACACGGGGGTGGGGGTCGCCGCTTGTGCACTGCGGAAGTCACCAAGCGCCCGGGGGCCAAACGGCTGAGCGAAGAGCATGCGCAGAGGGTCCGTGATTCCCCGCGCCTCCAGCACGCGCTCGACGGAGACGAGTGAGGAGAGGGTCCCCTGTTCCGCAGGCAACCCGAAGCGCTCGGAGCTCCCATCCGCGAGCACCCGCTCGACGCTCCCACCGCGAATGGCCTGGGGCAGGCGCAAGTGGACACGATGGCCCGCCTCGCTGTGGCTGTCTATCCAGCGCAGCCCCTCCGCATCCCGCACAACGAGCCGGACGGGCTCTGTCTCACCCACATCGAGCACCGCGCCGTCCGCGCCCCCGGACTCCATCAGATGGACCTGGTTGTCGCCCGAGGGACCTCGGGCAAACACATGCGGGCGGAAGGCGGGATTCTTCACTTCGTGGCTGGCGGTCTCCACGAAGGCAGCCAGCTCTTCGTAGGAGACCGCCCCGTCCCCGTCCCCGTCCGCCGCGCCGAGCAACCCCGAGCGGACCGCATGACTGAAGATTCCGGACTGGAGCTCCGACCACTCATACACCTCCGCCTCCGCGCTCGTGGAGAGCAGCACCCCGACATTCTGGAGCCTGCGCCCCATGGCCTCCGCGGAGTCCACGGGCGTGGCGTAGCGCCGGCCGCCGGGCTTGCGCGGGTTGAGCATGAAGAACGAGTTGCAACTGTCGAGGACCACGTGGGCCCGTTGAACCGGAATCTTGGACAGCGCCTCCTCGAGCGCGTCGGACGTGAAGGCGCCATCGGCAAGCTCGAGGAAGCCCTTTCCTTGCTCGACATCCCCGTGACCGGCGAAGAGGAAGTACAGCTCACTCTCCCGTCCCTGGCGCGTGTTCTCTCGGACGCGCCGCGAGATATCCTCGAAGGCCTCCTGAAGCCGTGCGAGGGTGGGTGGCTCCGCCCGCTGCCGCACCTCCGGAAACAGCCGCGCGGTGTCCTTGTCGAGTTCCGTGAGCACGCGCACATATGCCCCCGGGGCGAGCACCCGAAAGACGGTGTCGTACTTGGCAGCGTCATCGTCCGCGAACTGGAGCCGGGGGCGTCCGAGGGTGGCACTCGTGTTGTTGCCGACAATCAAGACGAAGCGCTCGCGCGTTTCGGCCAAACAGAGCATGGGGAGGAGGAGCAACGTGTACGTGAGCGACTTCATGGCCGTGGAGAGATTCATGGCGCTTTCTCGAGCATCAACGTCCAGTGGGTGAGTGCGGCCTCCGGCCAACGCGCGCGGAGGAGTGGTTCCAGGTTCGGGCTCTTCTCGAGCGCCTCCACGTCGAGGACGCGGAGGGGCTCGGACGTCACCAGCGCAAAGACTTGCAAGGGGCCCAACGCGGGCTGGTCGAGCAGCACCGCCTCCGGCATGGGGGGGTCGCGTACCGAGGGCGACAGCTCGACAGATCGAGGGTCCTCCCCCGGCGTGAGGTACGCGGGGTAGAGCCAGTGAAGCTGGCCGGCTGCGTCACTGGCGAAGAGGAGGAGAAAAGCGGGCGTCTCGCCCAGGTTGCGGAAGCGCGCGAAGAGCGGGGTCGACGGCGAGAGGACCGCTCCGGGACGAAGCAGCACGGGTGGGCTGCCGGCGGAGAGCAGGTCCACTCCAACATACCGTTGGAGTGGCGCAACGAATTGCCCGCCACGCGCGGCGAACTGCGTTCGGAGGGGAGAGAACGCTTGCACCGCATATCCACACAAGACGCCTGTCACCGCCAGGCATGCCGTGGCGAGTCCTGCGCGCCAGCCCGGTGCCCACCAGGCCACGGGGTGGCGGAGGGGCTTGTCCTTGAGACGGGCCATGAGAGCTTGGACGTCGCGCTCATCCACGGGAGGCGGTGGCGCGCTCAGGCGGGCCACCAGCTGCTTCTGTGCGTTCAGCTCTCGGCGGCAGGATGCGCAGCAGGACAGGTGTCCTTCGAGCCACCGGGAACGATGGAGGGTGCTCTCGCCATCCAGCCATTCCAGCAGCTCCATGGGGTCGGGACAGGGGGCGCTCATTCGCCATCCTCCTGGGTGTGCGCGCGCAGTTGGCGGATGCCGAGAAACACGCGCGAACGGACGGTGCTGACAGGCACATCGAGGATCCGAGCAATCTCGGGGTAGTCGAGCCCCTGGCTGAATCGCAGCAGCACGGCCTCCTTCAGCTTGGGAGACAGCTCATGCAGGGCCACCAGGGTGCGGCGGCGGCGCTCGACGTCGAGGAGGGTGTCGAGGGGGGAGTGGGCAGTGACGCCCTCCTCCTGTGTGAGGTGCCGCTTCCGGCGCACGCGGTCGCGATACTGATTGCGACAGAGGTTGCGCACCACCGTGTAGAGATAGACGGAGAAGGGACGCGCTGGCCGGAACTCCCGGCGCGCATGCCAGACCTTGAGCAGGGCCTCTTGCGCGGTCTCCGCCCCCGCGGCGGCGTCGCCCAGATAGCGGGTCGCGAACTGCTGAACCTGCGCCAGGTGCCGCCGGACGAGCGCCGCGAAGGCGTCCTCTGCCCCCGCGCTGGCCAGGAGCATCAGCTCCGCGTCAGTGCGCTCCTCGACCGGCCTGTCTGGAGGCGGCACGACGAACATTCTCGGATTTCGCTCGGACATCGGCAGGAGAACACCGTAGAGCGAAGTCCGTTGAGTCCCTAGATGCAGATTTCTCCAAGAGGAAGAGGGGCCGCGCCACCGGAGCGCCGCAATCAGACCGCAGGTGTCTCACCGGGGCAGGTTGGGAGCAGACTCTGCCGCCCCGAAGCCCGGGCACTGAGTCACTCGTGCGTCGACCCATAGTCACCAGGGCGTCAAGGTGAGTCGGCGAGGCGCACAAGGGCGTCGTCAGCGCGGCCCATCTGCCGAGGCTACATCTTCTCTGACAAGGGGGGCACCATGCCACGCCGAGGCTGGGCTCCAATCTGGAGACGATCTTGAGAAGGCGCGGCGTTTCGATCGCGTGAGCCACGATCGGTGGAAGCAGGACGGCCGACGGGGCGATTGCGAGCGCGCGACGCTTGCCGGCCGTCAGAGTTGCGGAGGGATTGAATCAGGCCGCGTCGAGCTCTTGCTCCTGGTTCGAGCGGCGAGACTTGCCAGAAATCCGGACGAGCAATCCCTTGTGCACGAGAGGGCCGCGATGGCGGATGGATGCGACCTTCAAGAGGCATTCGCCCGGCGACCTCGGTTTCTTCCCGCTTGCTCATCTCGTCCACTCGTACAGCCCAGCGTGGCCCAAGCCTTCCCTGCCGCTAGTTTTCGGCCGCAACAGGAGGTCTCAACCGCAAGCCCATGCCAGGATCTTGAGCAGGCGCCGCGCTCGAGTGGTTCGAAGCTCCCCGCTCCTTGAAGGTCGCCTCCACGGTAGGCCGCCAAGCACTGGAGACTCGCGACGACCAGCAGAGCGAACGCGAGCGCATGGCAGGTGCGCATGGAGGATGACGCATGGGTTGACCGGATGGCCCGACAGGTTTTCGACAGTGGAGCCCTGCCGGTCCTCGGAGTGGACATGCCCCGACTCGTTGGGGTGCCAGCGTTGCCCACCTCGTTCCAGGCCGGACCGCAGACAGGGAGCCCTCTTGCACACCCTGTGTCGAAGACGACCGATGCCCACCTGCGTCAAGACAACTTTGTGTCGTGCACTCGCACCTTTTCTGCTCTCCGTCCTGGCACAGCGACTGAATACGGCCACGCCAGAGCCACGGTGGCTCGTGAAAGAGGTCGGCGAACGATGTGGATGGGGATGAAGCGGCTTTGGAGTACCTCTGCCTTCATGGTCGTGCTGGGGGCGAGCAGCATCGCGAACGCACACGACCTGACATGCGAGAAGACAGTGAATGGCAAGACGGTGGAGGTCGCCAATACCTATCCGTTCACGGCCGAGTACAGTTTCAAGGTCAACAACGTCCACCCGACATTGCCGTCCATCCTCTTGACGGCGACGGACGATGTGCTCTCGGGCGTGGGATTCACGTTCACGCCCGCGCCACCGGTCAGCATTCCCGTCGGCGGCTCGGTGACCTCGACGTTCACGTTGACGATCGGCAGCTTCGACGAGTGCGAGGCGTTCGCGGAGCTCGACGGCCTGGTCGACGCGAACATCGACAACACCTTCGAGGTGACGTTCGACCTGGGCTCTGCCATGTGCTCAGCGCGCCTGACCTGTGAGCCGCCCACGACGCCGCCGGGGCAGTGCACCGGAGCAACCCGGACGCTCGGCTTCTACAAGACGCACATCACTACGCTCCAGCAGTGCCTGCTCATCGGGCCTATCGGGCTCGGAGCCATCGGGACCATCTCCACGCTACCCGAGGCGGAGGGGATTCTATGGGGCGACCCAGCCGTCTACTCCACGGGGGGAAATCGCAGCCAACTAGACCGGCTCCGCTTTCTGCTCGCGCGGCAGACCTTGGTGGGTATCTGCAACCAGCGACTCTTCGGCGCGACTCCTACGCCGAGCACGCTCCTCACGGACGCCGTCGCCGCACTGAATGGCACGCAGTGTACGTCCGCCATCTCGCCCCTCATCGGCCAGGTGGATGCCTTCAACAACGGCTGTGACTCCGAGTCGTTGCCGCCGGACTTCGAT
This sequence comes from Myxococcaceae bacterium JPH2, assembly GCA_016458225.1. NCBI lineage: Bacteria > Pseudomonadati > Myxococcota > Myxococcia > Myxococcales > Myxococcaceae > Myxococcaceae bacterium JPH2. The sequence continues at coordinate 70,893 of JAEMGR010000043.1, forward strand.
CCCGGCCCGGCCACGCCTGGCGCCGCGCAAGCACTCGCGGACGACCCGACCTCGCCCTCTGGTGAGAGCTGCACGCCCTGAGGCGAGCCCGCATCAATCCCACACCTCACTCGAAGAATTCGAGAAAGCAAACCATGAACAAGCTCGTGTTGACGACATACATTGCAGCGGCGCTGACCCTCGCGGGTTGCGGCAGTGACCGACTCGCCACCCATCCGGATGGAAGCCCCGAGGAGACGGAAGTCATTCCAGGCCAGCGCTTCGAACTGCGGCTCCGAGGCACCTCGACAGAAGGCTACGACAAGCTGGAGGTTCCCATCAGGGACATCAGCGTCACCGGAAACGGTAGTCCCATCCGGGTCCAGCTCGCCCAACACCAAGTGGACCTCGCCAACTCAGACCACGCGCCGCTGGTGGGCTACTTCTACGTGCCCGACGGCGTGGAGCGCGTCCGAGTGACGCTCCAACTTCAAGGCCTCGGTGAATACACCCAGGGGGAGAAGGTGGGCGCCATCGACGCGCGGGTCGCTCCGATACACTTCGATGCGCCCGTCCGTGAGCTCGCGCAGCGAGGCCGTGCCGTGGTGCAACTGGACGTGGCGCGCTCCCTTATTGTCAAGGGGGAGCATCGCCTCCTTCTGCCCAATGGAGTCGTCAACTACTGACCCTCGAATGACAGCGCCACAGCACGATACCTCCCCCAATTCGGTCGCTGCGTCATGAGCGCGTCGAGGCCACACTGGGGAGCCCGTCACTTCGAGCGAGGCGCGCGCGTGGTCCTCGAGTTTCTGTGCGGCCGATGTGATGGTCGGCATGGTCGAGCATCCCGGCGAGGTCAAGTCCCGAATCGGGTGTAGTTATTCGGGGCGGGAAGTTCCTTGGGGGCATCAGGCGGCGATGTCTGGGGTTGCTCCCGGGCGCGCCGCGCTCAAGAGACCGCCTCGAAAACCTCCTCCTCCTGGGCAAAGTGGAGTTGGAGGATGGCGCCCAAGCCATAGAGAAGCCTCCGCAACTCGCGCCGCTCCAAGTCATTCGGCCCCTGTTCGCCCAGGTCCACCACCCGAAGGGATGTCTCGGGTGGCCGACTGTTCCCTTTCCAGGGAAGTCTGAGCCCACGACAGAGTGCGCACGGTCCGGGGCGGGCAGGCGGCCCGGCGCACGTCGTGCGCCCCTTTCACCCATGGCACGACGCCGGGGGGCGGTGCCCCGCTTCAAGGTGGAGCGGGAGGTATCCATACGCCTGAAACCATTGCGCTCGGCGGACCTGACTGCGCGCAGGCGGCTGGAGCTGGGGGTGGGCCCGAGTCTCGGACCACCTGAACGCGCTGGCCGCCGAGGAAGAGGGAGGCCTGTGGGTGGGTGGCACGCACCAACCCGCTGAGCAACGCAACGTGAGAAGCGTCCGGTGGCAGACGCGGCACTCTCTCCCCAAAGGAGCAGGGAAGTCGCTTCCCGTACCCTGACGCGCCCCTCTTCCGTCCCCGAGTTCCCCATGAAGACCGGATTCGACGCGCCAGAACTCGAGTCTTTCTACCACCTCGGAAACGAGCCCCTCGCCGACCGTGCCTGCCGTGGCACGGCTTGCTTCGTGGCGCGCCAGCTCCGCCCCGAGCGCTGGCGGCAAGCAACCTCCGCCGATGCCCGCGTCTACTGTCTGGGTCAATGCTACGCATCGCCGTCCTCCACCGAAGACGGCACGCTGCCCGCGATGCGAGTCCATTCACCGAAAGCCATTGTACTCGAGCGCCTCGCTACCGGCGGCGCACGCGCGCTGGCCGACTACACTCGCCGGGGCGGCTACGAGGCGCTGTCGCGGGCACTGGACTCACCTCCGGAAGCGCTCATTTCCCAACTGGAGGTGTCTGGGCTGCGCGGCCGGGGAGGCGCGGGCTTCCCCACCGGACGCAAGCTGCGCACAGTGGCCGCATTCCCCGCGGAGGAGAAATTCGTGGTGGCCAACGCGGATGAGGGTGACTCAGGCGCCTACGTTGACCGCTTCCTTCTTGAAGACGATCCCCACGCGGTGCTGGAAGGGCTGCTGTTGGCGGCGTATGCGGTGGGTGCCCGCCGGGGCTTCATCTACGTGCGCAAGGAGTATCCGCGCGCCGCAAATATCTTGCGCGTTGCCCTGCACGAGGCGCAACGCGAGGGAATGCTGGGCTCGCATATCCTGGGCAAGGCCTTCTCCTGCGAGGTCGCGATGGAGGTGGGCCGAGGCAGCTACTTGTGCGGCGAGGAGACGGCACTCCTCAATGCGCTGGAGAACCGCCGCCCCTTCGTACGCGCGCGGCCACCGTACCCGGCACAGGTAGGCCTATTCGGCCAGCCCACGTTGGTGCAGAACGTGGAGACACTCGCCAACTTGCCGTGGATTGCACGCCATGGGGGCAGCGCGTATGCCGCGCTGGGGATTCCTGGCAGCCACGGGACGAAGGTGCTGTCACTCAATTCGCTCTTCCACCACCCGGGGCTCTACGAGGTGGAGCTGGGCGTGCCGGTGCGCAGCGTGGTGGAGGAACTCGGGGGCGGACTGCGCACCGGGCCGCTCAAGGGCGTCCTCATCGGCGGGCCACTGGCGGGAGTCATTCCCCCACACCTGCTGGACACTCCGCTGGGTTTCGAAGAGCTCAAGGCCATCGGCGCGTCAGTCGGCCATGGCGGGGTGGTGGCCTTCGACGCTCGCACCTCCATCGCCGCGCTGGTGCACCACGTCTTCTCCTTTGGGGCTTACGAGTCCTGCGGAAAGTGCACGCCGTGCCGCCTGGGGGCGCACAAGGTGGAGGAGCTCTTCGCGCGCGTGCTGGAGGCGTGCCCTGTGCCTCGCGGCGAGGCGGGCGGGTGGGAGGACATTCTGGAGGCACTGCGCCTTGCGAGCCTGTGCGGACACGGCATCGGCCTGGGAGAGTTCGCCGGAAGCGTGCTTCGCTACTATCGGGAAGAGGTGGAAGCGTGCTTCGCGTAACCATCGACGGGCAGCCATGCGAGTGCCCGCCGGGGACGCTGCTGCAAGCCCTGGAGGCGCTCGGCATCCAAGTGCCTGCGCTCTGTCACGACTCGCGTCTCACGTCGGTGGGAGCGTGCCGCACGTGCATCGTGGAAGTGGAGGGCCGCGGTCGCCCGGTGGCGGCCTGCACCGAGCCCGTGGTGGACGGCATGGTGGTGCGCACACGCTCGCCCACGGTGGAAGCGCAGCGCAGGGTGCTGCTGTCGCTACTGGCCTCGGAGTACCCGGCCGAGGCGGTGGTGCGCCACCCGGACAAGCCCTTCCACCGGCTCCTGCGTGAGTACGGCCTGGCGGGCGCGCTGCGCGGCGCATACCAGCCGGAGCTGCGCGACGACTCGCACCCCTACATCCACGTGGACATGTCCCAGTGCATCTACTGCTATCGCTGCGTGCGCATCTGCGACGAGGTGCAGGGGCAATTTGTCTGGCGCGTCTGGAACCGGGGCACCGAGACACGCATCCGCCCGGATGGAGCCACACTGCGCGACAGTTCGTGCGTCTCCTGCGGGGCATGCGTGGACACCTGCCCCACCGGAGCGCTGGAGGACAAGACAGTGCTCGACCAGGGGTGGCCCCAGACTTGGACGCGCACCACTTGTCCCTACTGCGGGGTGGGCTGCGAGATGGACGTAGGCGCGCGCGACGGGAGAATCTCTACCGTGCGCCCTTCTCGTGAGGGGCCGTCCAACCAGGGACACCTGTGCTCCAAAGGCCGCTATGCGTTCGGCTTCGCAGAGGCCCCGGACCGAGTCACCGTGCCGCTGCTGCGCGAGCATGACGGCTGGCGGCGCGCCTCCTGGGACGAGGCACTGGGTTTCGTGGCGGAACGGTTGCGAGACCTGAGGGAGCGCTATGGGCCGGACGCGGTGGCCATGTTGGGTTCGGCGCGGGCCACCAACGAAGAGAACTACCTGGCACAGAAGCTCGCCCGCGTGGCGCTTGGGACGAACAACGTGGACTGCTGCGCGCGGGTGTGCCACGCCCCCAGCGCAGCAGCCCTCAACGCCATGTTGGGCACGGGGGCGTCCACCAACTCCTTCAATGACGTGGAGGTCGCGCGCACGCTACTGGTGGCCGGCAGCAACACCACCGAGTGTCACCCCGTCGTCGGTGCCCGGGTGAAGCAGGCGGTACTGCGCGGAGCGAAGCTCATCGTCATCGACGTGCGGCGCACTGAGCTCGCCCAGTATGCGGATGTGCACCTCCAACCCCGGGCGGGGACGGACGTGCCGCTGCTCAACGCGCTGGCCCACGTGGTGGTGTCCGAGGGACTGTGTGACGAGTCCTTCTTGCGCGAGCGCGTAGACGCGATGGAGGACTTCCGAGTCTTCATCCAATCCTGGACGCCCGAGCGCGCAGCGGCCCTCTGCGGGGTGGACGCGGGGGCCCTTCGCCAAGCGGCGCGCCTCTATGCCACGAACAGCCCATCCATGATGTTGCACGGGCTGGGCATGACCGAGCATGTGCAAGGCACGGAGTCCGTCATGACGCTCATCAACCTAGCGCTGCTGACGGGCAACATCGGCAAGCCGGGCACAGGTGTCAACCCGATGCGCGGGCAGAACAACGTACAAGGTTCGGCGCACATGGGCTGCGAGCCCCACCACCTCACCGGCTACGCCCCGCTGGAGACAAGCCGGGCCCGCTTCGAGGCGCGCTGGGGCGCACCGGTTCCCTCGGCGCGAGGCCTCGACTTGATGGAGATGATGGACGCTGCGCACGAAGGGCGGCTCAAAGCACTGTGGGCCTTCGGCTACGACGTGCTGCTCACCAACCCCGACGCGCACATCACCCGAGAGGCCCTAAAGCGGCTGGAGCTGCTGGTAGTACAGGACCTGTTCTTCACCGAGACGGCACGAGAGTTCGGCCACGTCTTCCTGCCCGCCTGCACCTCTTTCGAGAAAGACGGAACCTTCATGAATGGCGAGCGGCGGGTCCAGCGCGTGCGCAGGGCGCGACCTCCCATGGGCGAATCCCTGCCAGACTGGGAGATTTTCTGCCGCGCGGCGCGAGCCTTGGGACACCCCGAGGGCTTCGCCTTCCAGTCCCCAGAGGATGTCTGGAATGAGGTACGGCGGGTATGGCCAGCAGGTGCGGGGCTCTCGTACACGCGCCTGGAGGCAGGGGGCATGCAGTGGCCCTGTCCCGAAGAGGAGCACCCGGGTACCCAGATACTGCACGAGCGCCAATTCTCCAGCGGGCCCCGGGCGGCCCTGCGACGCGTCTACCACCGGCCCTCACCGGAAGCACCCACGGAAGAGTACCCGTTCACGCTGATAACAGGCCGCAGGCTCTACCAGTTCAACGCAGGGACAATGACTCAGCGAACACCGAACGCGGTGCTCCAACCCGGAGACTGGCTGGACATGGCCCCGGTGGACGCGGAGCAACTGGGGCTGGAAGACGGCGCACGCGTGAGGGTGCGCAGCCGCTACGGTGAGGCAATACTAACGATGCGCCGGTCCGCGCGCGTGCGGCCCGGCGAGACGTTCACCACCTTCCATACCGCCGAGGTCTTCATCAACGCGGTCACCGGCCCGCATCAGGATGGCGACACGCACACGCCTGAGTACAAGGTGACGGCCGTCCGAGTAGAACGTGTGGAGTGAGTCGAGCAGAAACGCGGTCGCCGCGGCGCGCTGACCTCCGGAGCAGAGGCCCTCTGCCTATCCAAGACTCGGTCGCAGCGTCATGGGTGCGTCAAGGCCAGCCCCGCAGCGCGTCAAAGAGCATGAGCGAGGCGCGCGAGGCCTTCGTGGGCCTGGGTCGGGGATGATCAAGGCGGGGCTCCAGGCACCATGCTTGGCCCGCCGAGCGCTGGGCCCGCGTCACCATGACGGCATCATTGCCGCCGACACGTCCGGCATCATGTGGGGCGCCGACGGCTCGCGCAGAATCGCGACCATCTGCTCTTCGCTGAACCGACGCTTCTTCACCGCCTGCCTCCGTCGTACCCGGAGCGGCATCCGCTCAAGCTTCAGGTGGTCCGAAAATCTCAGGGCATGTCACCGTGCGGCAGCTCGCCAGGCGCTGGTCCACGGCGAGCAAGCGGTCTTGGTCCTGCTCGATGACGCCGAGGACTTCTCGTGTTCCAGGCCATGGCTCGGCAACGCCTGCGCATGAGCCGGCGGTCCTCGCGCGTCTGGTTCCGACCTGGGGGGTGTGCGAGACTGACCATCCCCCTCTGGACGATGCGGCTGATGAACAAACTCTCTGTAGCCATTGCTGGAATGATGTTGGTGCTGGCCGCTTGCAAGACGACTGGCTCCGCGGCCGCTCGCGATATTCCCACGGCAATGAACCAGGCCGCGACGACCCTGCTTCAGTCAAGACTGCTGCACGCAACCTCGATCGCGGTGGTCTATCGCGGCGAGGAGTTCATCCTGCATCGGGGCGAGCTGGAGACCGGCAAGTCCAATCCACCCGACGACACGACCCTCTATGAGATCGGGTCAGTCAGCAAGACCTTCGCCGGTCTGCTGTTGGCGAACGCTGTCCTCGAAGGCAAGGCGACCCTCGACGACCCGATACAAAAGTATCTGCCGTCCGCCTATCCGAACCTGCAGTCAGACGGCGAGCCCATCCGTCTGCGCCATCTGGTCACCCACACCAGCGGCATGCCGGGGATGTTGCCACTGCAAGTGAATGAGGTGTTGAGGGACTTCACTGAGCATGCCACCCCGGCAAAGCTCAATGCCGCCTACGCGAACTACGGACAGGCGCAATTCTGGCAGGACCTGCACACCGTCAGCATCAAGGGCCCGCTCGGCAAGGACTATGCTTACTCGAGCGCCGGCACCGAGTTGGTCGCGCACGCCCTCGAGAAGATCCACGGGGCTCCCTACGAATCGTTGCTCGCGGAGTTCCTGGCGAGGGAGGCCGGTATGCACGACACGTGGCTGCGCCTGCGTGCCCAGGACACCAGCCGTCTGGCGCCTGGCTACCACAGCGACAACCCGGTCAGCACGACGCCGATGCCACTGTTGCCCTGGGGTGCTGCGGGAGCCTTGAAGGCGACGATGCCGGAGATGGTCAAGTACTTGCGCTTGCAGTTGAGCAACCATCCCGCGGTGGCAGAGTCACACAAGCCGCTGGTGCGCTTCGCGGAGGACTTCAGCATTGGCTACTTCTGGAACATCGGCCAGAGCAGCCAGTTGGGCACCCACTACGTGCATCACGGCGGCGTGCCTCGCGCGCAATGCTATCTCTACATCGTGCCGAAGTATCAGCTGGGGGTGTTCATCATCACCAACCAGAGCGGCGATGCAACGGCTAACGCCATGGAAGGCGCGCTGGCGCCCCTCTTCGACAGGGTTGAATCCATGCAGGGTCGCTAGCTCAGCGACGGGCGCCCCCCCGATGCTCCGAGGAGTCCGTTCGAACCTCACGTGAGGACTGCGGCACTCAGGAGCAGAGGAACGTGCGGCTCCGGGTCTGCGCGCGGCCCAGGGCGTCGGTGAGGGTGGCGCTCACGGTGTTCAGGACACCGGGGGTGCAGATGCCGAACGACTGGTCGGGGTTGGTCAGCGACTGGGAGTAGACGCCCGCCGGAGCGACTGTCGTCCACGCGCCCGTGAACGGCGCCAGGCCCCCCGCCTTCGTGACCGCGCACTGGAATTGATTGCTCGTGGAGCTTGAGCACGACAGCGCGGTGGCGTCGAACCTGGAAGCGGAGACCGCCGCGTGTGCATCCAGCGTCTTCAGCGGGCAGCCCGGCCCGACGCACGGGACGACCCAGCGCGCCGTCGAGGCGAGGAGGGTCTTGATTGGCGCGAGCGTGAGCGAGGCATTGCGCGAGGGCATCAAGCCGACGGTGCCGGACACGTGCGTCGCCGCCATCGACGTCCCCGCCCAGTGTCGATCGCAGTCCACACCCGTGCTCGTGGTCCACGACGACACGATGCCGTGCGTACCGATGCCACGCACCTCCTCCGGGTCCGTGCAACCGATGAGCGCTCCGAACCCCGCCTCCCCCGTCTTGTTGTTCGGATTCACCCGGTACGCATCCCCTCCCGGTGCCCCCCCAGGGGGATGCCCGGGCCCTGCGCTGAATACTGCGGGAGGCCCTTGAAGCGGCCTCCCCAGAGAACCCACTGCTCGTCTGTCAGGTCGCTCGGGTACGGCGTGCGCGCGGGCATTGCGAGGTCGGGCATCTTGTTCCGGCAACGCGCCGACCCATTCACCCCATTTCAACACGCTCTCAACCATCAGGTGCGGCACACGCCCCATCTCGTCAGCGCGTGCGGCAGACCGAACGGGTGCTGCCATCCATGCTCGAGATGACCGTGGAGATCCGCATCGGGCCCTGGGGCTTGTACGAGGTGTAATAGCCGTCGTTCAAGGAACAGCCCATGCAGCCATTGCCATATCGATAATAGCCGCTGCTCACGTTGTAGCCGCAGGTTCCCCACTCGCTCCCGAAATCACACAGGGTGAGGGTCCCATCACTCACGAAACCCAGGGCCTGACAGGTCCCCATGGTCGGGTTCCCAGCGGCGACGAGGGCGTCGATGGGACGATTGTCGCTCGCGCCGCGGAGGGCCCATACGCTGCAGAGCCCGGTCGCGCGCGCAAGCAGGCTCATCATGACGTCGTCGAGGTTCGAGCCCTCACGCGTCCGCCCCCGGTGAGCGCCCACGTCTTCCGTGCAGAGCTCGACCCCCAACCGCATGTCGCAGTAGGCGGAGATGGGCCGGGTGCCGGTCGGGTTGATGACGTACTCCCCATCCGGAGCGCTGGGAATCGCGGCCTTCACCGCCGCGCAGTTCGCGAAGGTCGGCGCGGAGATGTTGAGCGCGAAGTCGCCGCAGCGGGTGCCGTAGCCATCGACGACAATCTTCACCCGCGTTCCAGCGGTGAGGTTCACCGTCAAGGAGGACTGGAACGTCGTGCTGCTCGCATCGTCGTTGCAGCCCAGCGACGCATTGGTGGCCGCATCGAGGAGCAGGAGCACCGTGTCAAAGGTGGAGCCCGTCGTGGCGAAGGTGAACATGCCGGTGGAGGGCGCGGTCCAGTAATAGGAGCGGTCCGGAGCCGTGGTCTGGGTGGTGCACGGATGAAGGCAATACGGCTGGAAAGGTTTGCATTCACTGACATGAACACCTCATTCACTAACACAGCGCCCATTACCACTTATTCCTGGATCGCATCAAACAATCACTATCATGGGCTCCACGCATGTCCATGCCGCAAGGCTTTGCTTGGCCGCCACGACGATGAAACGCATTAAGTAAAGGGCTGCAAGTCCCCGTGGGGCCCTGGGACGGACGGCGCTTGCCCGGCAGGAGTCATGCCTGCCCCGCGGCCGAGCTGGCAGTCCGCGCGCCACGTGGGCCCGCGCCGAGATATAGGCTCCTTCCATGACCTTCTCTTCGCTCGGCCTCTGCGAGCCGCTCGTCCGCGCCGTCGCGGACCTGGGCTACGACGCCACCACGCCCGTGCAGCGCGCCGCCATCCCCGCCGTGCTGCGCGGACAGGACGTGTGGGCCTCGGCACAGACGGGCTCGGGCAAGACGGCCGCCTTCCTCCTACCGCTGCTGCACAGGCTCAGCGCCGGGGCGTCGCGCTCGCCGCGCCCCGTCCGCGCGCTGGTGCTGGTGCCTACCCATGAGCTCGCGGCCCAGGTGATGGAGGCGGTGGAACAGTACGGCAGGCACCTGCCACGGGCCCTGAAGAGCGTCCTCGCGGTGGGCGGCGTCTCGGCGAACCGGCAGATGCTTGCGCTGCGTGGCGGCGCGGACCTCGTCGTCGCGACCCCAGGGCGCGCGCTGGACCTCGTGGAGCAGAACGCGCTGAGGCTCGGCGCGGTGGAGATGCTGGTGCTGGACGAGGCGGACCGGCTGCTCTCGCTGGGCTTCGCGGAGGAGCTGGACCGGGTGCTCGCGCTGCTGCCCGCGCGCAGGCAGAACCTGCTCTTCTCCGCCACCTTCCCGCCAGCCGTGCAGGGTCTCGCAGCGGGGCTCTTGCGCGAGCCCGCGCGCATCACCGTGGAGGCGAGCGAGGCGGCTCCCGCGCCCGACATCCAGCAGCGGGCCCTCATGGTGGACACCGACAAGCGCACGATGCTGCTGCGCCACCTGCTGGTCACGTACCCGTGGTCGCACGCGCTCGTCTTCGTCGCGAGCCGCTACGGCGCAGACCACGTCGCGCTGAAGCTGCAGCGCGCGGGCTTCGCGGCGCTCGCACTGCACGGGGAACTGAGCCAGGGCGCGCGCACGCAGGCGCTCGAGGACTTCAGGGCCCGCCGCGTGCGGGTGCTGGTCGCCACGGACGTCGCGGCGCGCGGGCTGGACATCGCGAGCCTTCCGGCGGTGGTGAACTACGACCTGCCCCGCTCTCCCACGGACTACTTGCACCGCATCGGCCGCACGGGCCGCGCAGGAGAGCCCGGCACCGCGCTGAGCTTCGTCACCGCGGACACCGAGGCCCACTTCCGCGTCATCGAAAAGCGCCACGGGCTGCGCCTCGAGCGCGAGCGACTCCCGGGCTTCGAGCCCACGGAGGTGGCCGCGCCCGTGCTCGACCCGCAGGGCGGCGTGAAGGGCAAGCGCAAGAGCAAGAAGGACAAGCTGCGCGAGGCGGCGGCCGCCCAGGGCCCTGCACGCAAGCCCTAGTTCTCGGCCCGGATGAAGTCCGCCGAGCCTGCGTATTGGCCCCGACAGGAGGGCCGACATGCAGGAGCCTCGGCCGAAGGTGAAGCAGGCAGACAGGGTGGCGCTGGACGCGGTGATGCGTCGGGGCCGCCAGTCCGGGAGAGTCGTGACGCGAGCGAGAGCCCTGCCTCGGCCTCAACTGATCGGCATTGGGTTCAGGCACCTTCGCAAGCGACACCGTCTCCCCTGGAACCCGCGCGGCATCGCGTGGACATGAAGCACCAACATGTCCGGCGAAGTCGGAAACGGCCACCCAGAGGGTAATTCCATGACTCTCTCATCGCTCCACCAACGAGAGGGCCCTGCCCTTCATGACCATTGTCATAGCGCCGAACCGTTTTCTTTGCGCGCTCTCCATCTAGCATTGCCGCGCAGGCGCGATCCGGGTTGTGGGCTGGCAAAGGCAGAGCCGCGGAAAAAGCAAGACCCAGCCTGACGTCGAACGCAGTGAATAGACATGGGGGTCATGACATGTTTCGCATCCAATTGACTCTGTCGTTGACGCTGCTCGCACTGTCGAAGCCTGCCGCAGCGGAAGCGCTCAGCGTCGTCAATGTCGGCGCACCGGCGATCAACTGTGTCTTCGATACCAGTTGCTCGCTGCCTGTCACCGACTCGAGCACCACCATCCCTCTGCCAGGAATCTCCGGGACCGCGCGCTTGCAGACGCGCACGTTCACAGGAGCGACCGGTGCCCCGGCACAGGGGCACTACGGCTACGAGTACGTAGTCGACCTGACCAACGCCACTGGCATCACCCACCTCCCTCGCGTCCAGTCGCTACGCGTCTCCTTCGGTCCTGTGGCCTCCTTTCAGTACAACGGCACGGGGCCGGCCGATCAGGTCTATGTCGTCACTTCTGGCGGGAGTGGCACCATCGGACTCTCCTCCGCCAACAAGGTGGGCAATGACATCACCTTCACCTTCGCAACACCGGTTTGCGGTGGAGCAAGTCCCGGGACGGGAAACAGGAGCTTCTTCTTTGGCCTTGCTTCCGCCTCGGCCCCCACGGCGGTGGCCGCGGTGGCCGTGAGCAACGGAACGTCCTTCTCCGCCGGCGCGCGCGCCCCCATACACGACAAGTGCACATCCGGAATTGCGTTGGCGCCGGCTTCCGACCCGTGTGTCTCGTCGGTCTGCGCGGCCGACGCGTACTGCTGAAGCACCTCATGGGACAGCCGTTGTGTCGGCGCGGTCCGAACGGTCTGTGGCAGCCTGACGTGCTCAGAATCGGACGGCACGTGTGGGCACTTGCTCTGCACGCCAGGCGCCTCTCTCGTGAACCCCTGCGACAGCGCGAAGGCTGACTGCGTTTCAGCGATCTGCGCGGTCGACCCATTCTGCTGCTCCGTCTCTTGGGACAGCATCTGTGTCGAGCAGACCGGGAGCGTCTGCGGCAAGAGCTGCCAATGAAGCGGCCGTGAAGGGACGCTGGAGTTGCTGGGTGGTGCCAGGAGCAAGCTTCGCGCCCTGGCGCCCAAACGCTCACGCCCCGCCGCATTCCTATTGGAGGACCGTGAGTGCCTGAACGGGCTGCAAATGAAAGCCACTTCTCGTTCAAAGCACTCATCCCATCAAACCCTCGGGACTCGATGCCGTGCCTCGTCTCGGCATCGAGTGGTCCCCCAGACGCTTGACAAGAACAGTCGCCAGCCCGGCCCTCATTCACGGCTCATCTGCCGAGGCGTGAATCAGGCGGTGCGCCGACTCCTCTCACGAAGCTCGCCGCCTGGGTCCAGCACTGCCTACCCTTCCCTCTGCTCCGCAGCGGTGAAGGTGATCTTGTCTTCCTTCAACGAAGCCAGGCACGCGCCCAGATTGCTCAGCGCTTCGTCGCCGGACTTCGCCACCTGCTTCCATTGGTCGGGAGACACGCCCACCAAATGTTGAGCCCCGTCTGGATTCTCAAGGACGGCACGCCGGTCTTCATCGAATTCCGTAGGCAGTGATTTGTTCTGCATTCACCGCGCCCAACAAGATGCCGAAGAGCTGCGGCGGCGAAAGGTTCGCCTCGGGGTTCGTCTGGAACGACTTGAAAGTCCGCAGCAAGAACAGCACCTTCGGGAGCAAGTCGAGTGAGCCTCCCAACAAGAGGGCTGTCAGAACGTTAGGGACCTGTCCATTTGAAATGGGGCCGCACCTGGGGTACATCCTCATCCGCTTGAGGCAACTCTGAGATTCCCTCTATTTCCGCGTCGCCGATATCGACGCGGCGAAGGCGGCAATCGAGGTCACTGGCGGGCAGGTACTCAACGGTCCGAACGAAATCCCCGGCGGCGATTTGTCGATGAACGGGGTCGATCCGAAAGGCGCGATGTTCGCGCGGGTCGGAGCAAGGAAAGGGTAGACGAAATGGCGGAGAAGATTATCAATTGCCTGTGGTTCGACCATGGCGAGGCGCGCAAAGCCGCGAATTTCTACGCCAGCGTGTTCCCCAACAGCCGCGTTGGTCCGGTCCACGAAGCCGCGAGTGACTTTCCTGATGGCAAGGCGGGGAACGAGCTGACCGTGGAGTTCACCGTCCTCGGCCGTGACTTCATCGGGCTCAACGGCGGGCCGGCGTTCAAGCCTGACGGGGCGGTCAGCTTCATGGTGGTCACCGAGAACCAGGAAGAAACCGACCGCTATTGGAATGCGATCGTCGGCAATGGCGGCGCGGAGAGCGCGTGCGGCTGGTGCAAGGACCGCTGGGGCTTTTCGTGGCAGATCACGCCGCGCGCGCTGCTCGATGCGACGACCCACCCGGACAAGGCGGCGGCCAAGCGTGCGATGGACGCAATGATGACGATGCGAAAGATCGACATCGCGAAGATTGAGGCCGCGGTCCGCGGGGGAGGCTGATGCGCAGGGCCGCCGAGCCTCGGAGGTGGCTCGGCGGCGTGATGCGCCAGTGGCATGTGGGCGGCCGGGTGATGAGGCGACCTGCTGCTTCGTCCTGCTCAACCTTCACGATGGCGACAGGAATCCCGCGCGGTCCAGCATGGGGCAGGACGGGCGCCTGGCGAGCCGGTCGACACATTCGATGGCGTGTCGCCGAAGCTCGCCTGTGAGCGTTGGCTCGAGCAGCTCGAACGTGCCTGCGAGAAGCAAGTCCGTGACGAGGGGTCCCTTGGCCCACGCTTGATCAGATGGGTCGGATTCCTCCTCGACCCACTCCTCCATCATCGCAACGAGCAACGCGTGCGCTGGGTGGCCGCGCGCCGCGAGAGATTTCACGCTCGCGACGGCGTGAGCCAGACCGTGGACGCGGCCAGCTGGCGTGAGTGCATGAAGGGAGCGCAGCGTGTCGTCGTCGATCGACTCAACGCCCGTTCGGACAAGAAAGTCCGCGAGCGCTGCGCGCGCGACATAGACCTCACGGCGGGCTGAATCCTCAAGCACACGAAGAAAGTCTTCCTCGAGGAGAAGGGACGCATCGGCGAGCAATTCGAGCACGAACAGTTCGTGCGGGAGGAGTTCGAAGGAGATGCTCTCAAAGTCGCTCGCGGCAAGCATGGTGCGGAGTGCCGCTGCGCTCGCGCGCAGGAACGCGTCGAACCGCGCGGGCTCCGTCACATGCCCAGCGGCGGCAAGCCCACCGAGTGGCTGTTCCTTGATATCCGAGATCGCGCCCTGTTCATCGTACGTCGTGACCGTGCAGACGATGCTGTCGTTGCTCGCCGCCGCCGTCACGGCGAACCGCGCATGCACGTTCTCGAATCGCCGACTCACCCACTCGGCGGCCTCTTGGCTTTTCATGCTAGGGGCTGTCCCTGGTTTTGTGTCGGGAAAACAACTCGGCGTTGGCCGAACGTTCAGTTCGACCAACTCTCCATCGGGCGCGGTTGTTGGCAGGGGCCCTGAATGCTCAGCACAGGCCCATGCGCCGACATGAACTGAGCGATGCCGAGTGAAGCCGCATTGAGGCTGTTCTGAGTCCCAGGACTGGCCCGCGCTCGAAGCGAGGGGATGGCAACTTCATCAACGCGGCGGTGCGGCGAGTGAAGACCGGGGTTCAGTGGAGGGACCTCCCCGAGCGGTTCGGCAGCTGGAAGACCGTCTACAATCGCTTCCACCGGTGGGCGCGAACCGGGCGTTGGGAGGCCATTTTCAAGGAGCTTCGGCTCGAAGTGGATGCGGCCGGCTCGCTGGCGGATGCCTCTGTCGTCCGGGCACACCAGGATGCCTCGGGCGGAAAAGGGGGAACCGAAGCAATGCTCTGGGGCGTTCTCGAGGCGGTTTTTCAACGAAGATTCACGCCGTCACAACGACGAGCGGGAAGCCACTCCACCTCGCGTTGACTCAAAGCCAGCAGCACGAGTCCACCATGGCCGAGGAACTCCTGGTGCATACCGAGGGAGACGCCTTCATCGCGGATACGGCCCATGACGCCGACTTCATTCGCGCCAGCGTTCGCAAGCTCGGGATGAAGCCAGTCATTCACCCGCACCCGAGCCGAAAGCACTCGCTGAAGTTGGACCGAGCGCGCTACCGATTGCGCTACCGGGTGGAGTACTGCTTCCACGACCTCAAGCGATGCCGCGCCGTCGCCACCCGCTACGAAAAGACGGCGACCTGCAACCTCGCCGTCCTCCACGTCGCGGCCATGGCTCTGTGGCTGCATTAGTCAGGGAGGACCCCTAGACGAGCGGGTCACATCAGGGTGAACCAACCGTGCTCGCTGTCGTAGATGAGACCACCGCCGTTGGCGAACTCGTACACGATCGTGACGCCGCCGTTGTTGTGCACGAAGATCGTGATGTGGATTCCCCCGACATCGGTCTCGAACTGGCCGACCATCACCGTCACCGGCTCGGTGCCGCCCGGCGGCGCGTAGCCCGGCAGATTGTCGTCGAGCACGCCGGTGAACTCGAATGTCGAGCGCTGCACGGCGTCGACCGCGAGCGCGCTTTCCGCATGGGTCACCGAGTGCGGCGCGAGCTTCGGCGCGCGCCTCTCGGCGATTGCCTGTCGGACCTCCGTCTCACTGGTGCTGCCCACCGTGTCGAGCAGTACCTCTCCGCCCGTCGCGGGGATCGCCCATACGCAGCTCGGAAATCCGTTCGGCGGCAAGCCTTGATCCGTGCACACGGTGATCTGGTTGGGCGGAGCAGCGAGACTCGGGCGCGAGAGCATTGCCAGCATAGCCAACATGACAATCGATAGGGTCGTCCGTGTGCTCATTGGGGCCTCCTGGGGCGGGCGCCGCATCGGAGGCACCCGTGTTGGGTCAAGGCGACGGAAGCGGAGCGGCAATTCGCCGCTTGTCCCGCCACGGCAACGGGCAGGCCCACACCGGCGTGAGCCTGCCCCAAGCCTTAGCATAGCTCTGAAATGTGAGTTATCCAAGCAAATGCCGTTCCCGCGACAGCCTCCCCATCTGCTCGCTTAATAGCAACACGAGAGCTCGTCCGAGGTGCAGCACGGCTTCATGACCTCGTCTATGTCATCAGCAAGGGCAAGACGCTGTTCAAAGACGAGATTCCGCATACCAGTGCAGTGGCCATCGACGGGGGGATTGGGCTGACGCTGTGGACACGACCTGGAACTCGACGGCCATCGCGGTGGCCCGGCGGCCAACGGAGAAGAGGGTTGTCATTGGGGAGGACGGCGAGGTCGTCACCTTTGCCAGCGGGGAGAGCAAGAAGGAGGCGCTGAAGCCCGCGCCCGTGATGATTCGCAATGCGCGCGAAATCGCGGGGTGGGTCTATCCTTGCGGGATGAAGCGGCAGGTCTACAAGCGCGTCGGCGATGCGAACTGGGTGGCGACGCATGCGCCGCTCGCGGCGGCCACGGAGGCGGCCGGCTTCGAGGCTATCGATGGCTCCTCCGAAAACGACCTCTACGCTGCGGGCTGGGGCGGAGCAGTGTGGTGCTACCACGGGAAGAGCTGGTCGCCTTGCGAGAGCCCCACGGGCGGCATCCTCAGCGCCGTCTGCTGCGCGCCGGACGGCACCGTCTATGTGGCGAGGCGGCAGGGCGCGTTGCTCAAGGGGCGCGGGACCTCCTTCGCCGTGGTTCCCTGGGCCGAAGAAGTGACGAGTGACTTGTGGGAGCTGTGCTGGTTCCGCGACAAACTCTACGTCGCCACCCTGTCCGCGCGGTATTCGCTGGATGGCAACAGGCTCGTCAAGGTGGACTTCGGCGCGGCGGGAACGCCCTCGTGCTATGGGCTGGCCACGGCGGAGAACATCCTGTGGTCCATTGGCCGCGACGACGTGGCCTCGTTCGACGGCGCCGTGTGGACGCACTCCGAGTGACGCGGTGCCTCACGCCCGCCATGTGGCCTGCGGGCTCGCGCTGCCCCCTTTGAGCCGCCCCCCCAAGCGGCTGCTCGCGTGCGGTGCTCACGATCCCGGGAGGCCACCCTCGCGAGCAGAGAGGATACGGGCCCACGGCTCGTCGATGTCGGCGAGGCCCAGCACAGCGACTACATTGTCAAGCATTCCGGCACCGAACCAGCGTCGCACGGCGGCGTCGTCATTGCCAAGCATCCGCCGAACGATATCAACCTGCTTTGCGTAACATCGGCGCACAGCTTCACCCACAAGCGGCTCACCCACCGCACAGTTGGCCTGCATGAGGAAGCGCAGGATTGTCCGATCTGCGACGAGAGTGGCGTAAGCCCTGCGCACATTGTCGAACGCAACCCTGCCATTCCTCATGTCTCGCGAGTGCGAGACCAAGGTGTCGGCCATCACAACGGAGACATGGTCAACCGCTGCCGCGAAGAGCGCCTCTTTATTTGAGTACAAGCGATAGAGATACGGCTGAGAGATGCCAACCAACTCGGCAATCTCGTGGGTCGTCGTTCCGTAGAAGCCCTTCTGCGCGAAGCAGCCAATCGCAGCGGCCACGACGGCCTGACGTCGCTCAGTGCTCTTCATACGTGCCACGTAAGCATTCACCAACGAGTTCCATCAGTCGCCGAAAGTCACGCCAAGGCCAGGACCGGACGCAACGTTGGTGGGGGTGAGCGCTTCGATGGCCACGAGCGGGTTCCAGTAGTCGAGGTAGTGGGTGATCCGCGCGTCCTCATCGGTTCGGACCACCGAGATGCACTTCTGCTCGTATGGCTTGCCGGTCGTACGCGCTGTGCCCGTCGAGCGGAACTCGGCAACCACGAGACGGGGATCAACCGTGTCGTGGAAGACCAAGTCGACGAACTGCACGTCGAAGATCTTGGGAAAGTTGCTCATGTGCGCGAGCAGTGCGTCGCGCCCCGTTACCCTTGTCGGCACCCCGGCGGGAGCGAACGGGAACTCGAGGACCGCATTCGGGGCAAACAGGCCCACCCATTCCTCGGTGCGTCCTTCAGCCGTAAGACGCAGGTGCTCGGCGACCGTGCGCTGAGCTGCAGCGCGGCATCCGGTGACGTCTTCGATTGCGCTCACGCTCGACTCCATCAGTTAGTGGTCGACCGATAACTAGTCCTGCGACTTGGTCCCGTCAAGCTGTGCCTTCCTAAAATCCGGTCGCTGCGTCATGCGTACATCAGGGCGAGTGAGCGAGGCGCGCACGAGGCAGGTGCGCGCGAGTGGCTGCGATGTGGGGCTACCACCGAGGGGGGCTAAACTGCCGACGTCTCCTCCTCCTCGACAGGCCCGAACGTCCAAGACGCTGGGGATACCTGGCGCCGCCAGCGCGCTGTGTGCCCGGCATCCCGACGTGGTGTTCCTCGACATCCACTGAGCGGACGCCTCCGGCTTCGAGCTCCTCGACGAAGAGCTGGGGAGATCACGGTGGTGTTCGTCACCGCGAGGCCCCCGCACGCCGTGCGGGCCTTCGAGGTGAATGCGCTCGACTCCCTCCTCAAGACTGTCTCACCCGCGCGGATGGAGCGCACGCTCGAGCGGCTGCGCTCTGCGATGGCCGCGCAGCCCCTCCGATCGTGACTCACGCGCTCGAAACGCCGCGCATTCTCAAGCTCGTTCCCACTCTAGGGCAGCATGGTGATGCGATTGAGCGCGGGGGCGGGCAAGGGGCTCGCCTGGCTGCTGTGTGCCTTCAGGTATGCCTCCAGCGCGTCGCTGTCCACGGCGCCACCCAGCCGGTTCGTCCCCTCGGCGAGCACCGGGAAGCCATCACCCCCAGCCGCCAGGTAGCTGTTCACGGTGACGCGGTAGTTCGCCGCCGGGTCCACCGTCAGGCCGTTGATCCGAATGGACGCCGGGTCGACGCGGCTTCCGATGGGCGCCGACGCGCTGAACGCATAGGTGAAGCCCGCCGACGGAAGCAGCATGAGGGTAGCTCCCGACGGCCGCCACTGCCGCTCCAGCAGTTGATCGATTTGCGCGCCCGTCAGCGTCAGGGTGACCAGGGTGTTGCCGAACGGCTGCGTGGTGAAGGCCTCGCCGTAGGTAACCTCGCCCTGGGCGATGTCCGCGCGCACGCCGCCCGGGTTCATGAAGGCCACCTGCGCCCCACCCAGGTTCGCGGGCTTCGTCGCCTCCAGCTGCGAGTCCGCGATGACGAAGACCAGGGTGGACTGGCCCACGGAGTCCGACTGTGTCCTGAGCGTCTGAGACACCCAGCCGATGACCCGGTTGGCCATCGGCGTGACGAGCCCCTGGTACTTCGCCACCAGATCCTTCACCGCGCCGACCTCCGGCACGTCGCGAGTGACGATGACGTTGTTCGCGCGCGCCTCCACGACGTCGCCCGTCGCCTTGCTCAACGTCAGGTCGATGTCCGTGACGAGCTGCCCCATCGACGAGGCGCTCGTGACGACCTTGCCATCGATGACGCAGTTGTAGGCCTGATGCGTGTGGCCGCTGACGATGACGTCCACCGCGTCATCGAGGCCCTTGGCAATGCCCACGATGGCACCTGAGATGCGCCCGTCCGACCCCGCGCCCTTGCAATCGTTCACCAGCGAGCCATAGGTCGGAATTCCGCCCTGGTGCACCACTACGACGATGGCTTCGATGCCCTGCCGCCGCAGCTCCGGCACCAGCGCGTTCACCGTCTGCACTTCGTCCTTGAAGGTGAGCCCCGCCACGCCCGTGGGCGTGACGGCTTCCGGCGTGTCCTCCAACGTCATGCCGATGAAGGCCACCTTCACGCCCTCGAACTCGCGCACGTCGTAGCGGGGGAACAGCGTGCGGTCCACGCCCGTGGCCACGTTGGCCGCCAGGAACTTGAACTTCGCGCCCGCGAAGCCATCCCCGTCCAGGCAGCCATCCACCGGGTGGCAGCCGCCCGACTGCATGCGCAACAACTCCGTGCTGCCCTCGTCGAACTCGTGATTGCCCACCGCGACCAGGTCCAGGCCAATCAGGTTCATCGCCTCGACCGTGGGCTCGTCGTGGAAGAGCGCCGACAGCAGCGGCGAAGCGCCGATGAGGTCTCCCGCCGCCACCACCACCGTGTTCGGATTGGTGGCCCGCAGGGCCGCGATGTGCCGGGCGAAGTACGTCACGCCGCCCGCGTTCACCCGCACCGACCCACCGTCGGGAGCCACGCCCGCCAGAATCTGGCCCGCGGGCTCCTCGAGCTGCCCGTGGAAGTCATTGAACGCCAACACCTGCACGCTCACCGTGGTGGGACCCGCGTCGGGGGTCCCCGAGTCGTGCGTCCCCGAGTCGGGGGTCCCCGAGTCGTGCGTCCCCGAGTCGGGCATCCCCGCGTCCGTGCCGGAATCCGGGGGCGGAATCTGGACGGGATGATGCACACAGCGATTGTCCTCGCAGACCCACTCCGTGTTCGAAGTCGGCGGTCCCTTGCTTTCACGGCAGTCGGCGGCGTCCTGGCATTCGTCACCTCCGCAGCCGCCATGGACGAAGAGGAAGATGCCGGTGACGAACGCTCCGGCGAGCAGGAAGACGCTGGGGCGCGATCCCGGAAGTGACGAGCGCGGTGTGGATTGTGGCATCAGCGGGACTCCAACGAGCAGGGAGGGGGGAACCTACTCTGGTTCGTGGATGATGGCGCGTCTTCATGGCGGCACGGGCGCCCCACCAGGACGGCCACCTGACCGTGCGCGCGACCGAAGCGCTCCGCCTCCGCGCGGGGCCGACCCGGGATGAAGAGGCCCTGCCTCACCAATGGCGGGCGCCACCACTCAGCCGCCCGCGACGAGCTGGGACGTCAGCCGCTCCTGCGCCCGCTGATTCTCTTCCTTGCCGCGAGGCCGTGAGCCCGGGTTCCACGCGGTCAGGAAGGCCCTGTGCCTACCCAAAAACTCGGTCGCTGCGTCATGGGTGACTCAAGGCCACCATGGGCAGCGCGTCAATGCGAGTGCGCGAGGCGCGAACAGCCGAAGCGCTTGCGCCACGCGTACACCGTGGGCTCACTCACTCCGTGCTTCTTCACGGTCGCCAGCACCGAGGCCCGCTCCGCCTCGCGCAGAATCGCGACCATCTGCTCTTCGCTGAACCGACTCTTCTTCACCGCCTGCCTCCGTCGTAACCGGAGCGACATCCTCTCAAGCTTCAGGTGGTCCGATAATCCCAGGGCATGTCAGGTCCACGACGCCGTCTGCACACCGCCAGGGGGCGTCCTCATGTCGCCCGCGGTTTCGGATTCGCGGTACACCGGCGCGCAGCTCTCGGTGTCGCTCGGGTATCGCGTCACCCGCCACTTCACGTTCAACGCCGAGTCCGCGCACGTCGTCGCCGGCCCCTCGCTGCGGGCAGTCACCGGACAAGACGTTGACTTCCTGGGTACCTGGACGACCTTCACCTACTGACCGACGGCACCGCCCCTCTCGATGACCCCGACCTCCTCGCCTCCGCCGCTGCTGATTCCCACCGCCCTGGCATTCATCGCCGGCTACGCGGACGCCGTCACCTTCGTCGGCGCGAGAGGAATCTTCTGCGCGCACGTCACCGGCAACTTCGTCGTGCTCGCGGCGGACCTCGCGCGCCATGCGAATGCCGACGAGTGGCTCAAGCTGGCGACCTTTCCCATCTTCGTCCTGGCCGTCTTCCTCTCCACGCACCTGCACCGTCGGGTGGAACGGTCCGCGCGGTTGCTCCTGCTCCTCCAAGCCGCGGCCTTTGGCGCGGCGGCCGCTGTCCCCCTGGCCTTCACGGGGAACACGGCGCATTGGTTCGTCGTGGTCCTCGCGGTCGTCGCCATGGGGATGCAGAACGCGATGCACCGGGTGGCTCCCGCGCTGGGACCGATGACGACCGTGATGACCGGCAACGTCACGCAGTGGTTCGTGGAGAAGGTGATCCCCGGCGCCCCGGAGAACGTTGGCAAGCATCGCTCACTGGGGCTCATCATCCTGGCGTTCGCGCTGGGGTGCCTGGGTGGAGCCTTTGGGGTCCACCACTTGGGGTTCGCGGCGTTCGTCGCGCCGATGGGGCTCTCGCTGCTGGTGCGCAGCCGGCTGTAGCGGCCCTGTCGCCCTCGGGCGTCTACTATCGGAGGCGTGCTTCTTTCGCGCACAGTTGGGCGAGTTGCTTCAGCAGCCAGCGATGCGCCGGACCGAACACGGTGTCGCTGCGGTAGATGGCCAGGAGGCTGAGCGAGTCTTCGTGATTGCCCCAGGCCGTCGTTCGGAGGACGACCAGCGTGCCCTTGCGCAGGTCCTCGCGAATCAAGTGCTCCGGCAGGTTGTCCCAGCCGAGTCCCGCGCGCAGCATTTCATGCTTGGTGTAGAGGTCCCCGACGCGCCAGGTCCGCGGCGACGGGCGACAGAGTCTGCACCTCGAGCCCCCGTGCCAGCCCCGCTGGGGTTGCGACGCCAAGGGTGGCCGAGCCGTCGAGCACACGAGCGGAGACGGCGGACCGCACCTGGGTGTTGATGCGGAGATCGACCGCGGGGAACTCCTGGGTGAACGTGGTGCAGAGGCGGATGAGCGCCTTCTGGGGAAAGTAGGCATCCAGGCACAGGGACACCGCGGCATCGACCCCCATCGACATGCCGGAGGTGATTTCCTCAACGACGGCGCTGCCGTACGTATCGGGCTGAAGAAGACGGCGACCGACCTCATCGCCGTCTTGTCTATCGCTGGCTGCCACGGCATTCCGCGGACGGACGCAATGACAACCCTGGCCGCGCCCAGCGCCCCCGGCCTACGGCGACGCGGTGGGGTCCGCGAAGCGCGGATCCGTGAGGAACGCCGTGTCCGTGAGGGACTCCAGGAACGCGAGGAGGTCTGCCTTCTCCTGCGCCGTCAGCGTGAAGCCCATCACGAAGCCACTCTGGTAGCGATTGGGCGCGCCCTGGTTGTCCTTTCGGGCCCGCCCTCCCGCGGCGTAGTGGTCCAAGGCATCGGACAGCGTCGCCACGCTGCCGTCGTGCATGTACGGCGCGGTGACGGCCACGTTGCGCAGGGAGGGTGCCTTGAAGCGGCCCATGTCGTCCGCACGGCCCGTCAGCTCGATGAGCCCCCGGTCCGTCGCGGGATAGGCCCCCGTCCCGTCCTCGTTGTAGAGCCCCGTGTTGTGGAATGGCAGCAGGGGCTCCGTCGTGGCCTCGTGTCGCGTGGCGTCCTGGAAGTTGAAGCCCGAGTGACAGTGGTCGCACTCCAATCGCTCGGAAAGGAACAGCTCCAGGCCCCGCTTGGCCGACGCACTCAGCGCGTCCACCGCGCCGCCCTGCAGGTAGCGATCGTAGGGCGACGTGCCGGAGATGAGCGTGCGCTGGAAGGACGCCAGCGCGCGCGTCACCGTCGCCAGGGACACCGGCGTCGCCTCGTCCGGAAACGCCTGGGCGAAGCGCGCCGTCAGTTGCGAGTCCTCCCGCAGCCGCGTGAGCAGCACCTCCTCTTTGTCCGCGAAGCCCAGCTCCACGGGCTCCGTGCCGAACAGCGGCGTCAGGGCCTGAGCCTCCAGCGTGGTGAGCGCGGGATTGGCCCAGGTGAGGCTCGTGGCATAAGCCACGTTGACCAGCGCCTGGGCATTGCGGCGGTGAACCTGTCCCGTGCTCCCCACCGCATGAACGCGTCCGTCGGAGAAGGCACGGGCCTGCTCATGGCAGGAGGCACAGGCCTGGGTGCCATTGAGGGACAAGCGCTTGTCGTAGAACAGGCGCCGCCCCAGCTCCACCTTCGCGTCGGTCATCGGGTTGTCCGCGGGCACGCTCGGCGTGGGGAAGCCCGCGGGCAGCTTCCAGACATATCCCGGCGTGGGCTCAGGGACCGTGGGCGGCGTGGACTCGCCGCACGCCCCCAGGAGCGCCGCCGTGGGCAGCAAACACAACCATCGTCGTGACATGGGCAGACGTTCCTTCTCTACTCGGCGCGGATGAAGCGCTGGCCCGCGGGATTGGCCGCCAGGTCGCCGAACGCGAGCCCCAGCCGCGCGAACACCGGCGCGCAGTCCGGATCCTCCTGCTGCGACATGCAGCCCTCGGCCGTATTCGGCACGGAGGCGTTCATGTCCAGGTTCGAGTCCGCGAAGAGCACCGCCAGGTCCATCACCACCTTGCTCGACCCGGGCGTGAAGTGCTCCAGCCGGACCTCGGCGCGGTTGTCATGGGCGCAGCCCGCCGTGCCCGAGGTCTGCCCCGCGGGGGGCGGCGCGCAGTCCGTACTCCCCAGGTGCATGAAGTAGCCCGTGGGCACCCCCGCCGTCCGGCCTTCAATCCGCGCGAACAGGTAACCCATGCGCCAGTTCCAGTACATGCTGGAGTCCCCCAGGGGCGCGGACGCGGTGGTGACATCGCCGTGGTTCAGCGATTCAGGCACGCCGAGCGTGAAGCGCAGGCTGGTGTATGTGCCCTCGGGGATGGTGCCCTTCAGCACGGCGTTCATGCCCGCCGTGCCGTTGGCGCACTGCCCATCCTTGTTCGCGAAGTCGAGCAGCGCCACACCGCCACGCTGCCACGTCCCGTCCTCCGTCAGCGTGACGGGGACTTCCTGTCCGCTGTCGGACACGAGCCGCACGTCGTGGACGTACACACGGAAGTCCATGGGCTCGTAGCTGGCCCCGGACGTCCCGACCTTCGAATAGGTGCGACCACACGCGAACGACTCGCTGCCCACGCGAGCCTCCACGGGGATGGTCACCGAGCGAGTCGCCGGCGGGGTCGGTGCCTCATCGCCACACCCCGTGACGCCGAGGAAAGTCAGGGAGAGGGCAAGACCGGGGAATGATGCGAAGCGCATGCGAAACTCCTTGAGGGTGGACGTCCTCTAGCGCGGCTCGCTCACGGGGGGGCCATGGCATATTGCCGCACCCTATGGTCCTGGTTCATCCCCTCGGTGTCGAAGAGCTGGAGCTGGATCGCCGCCCCTGGGTGACGCTCGGGATTGTCGCGTGCTGCGCCGTCCTCTTCTTCATCACGTGGGTCGTCCCCGAGTCGCCCATGGGCGGCAGCGATACCCTGCTCGAGCAGATGTTCGACACGTGGCAAGAGCACCCGAACCTCGCGCCGCCCGCCGTGCTCGTCGAGCGCCTGCGCCCGGACGTGCGCGCCCGAATGGAGTCCCTCCACACGGAGGCGGTCCAGAAACTCGGGGAGCCCTCCGCCGCGCTTCAGTCCCAGATGGACGCCTGGGCGACCGAGTACGTCCAGGCCACCGAGGCCTCCCTCCTGCGCCGGCTGTCGCTCGTGCCTGAACGCGGAGCGCTTCAGTGGGGCTGGCTGTTCCACATGTTCCTGCACTTCGGGTGGATGCACCTGCTGGGCAACATGTTCTTCCTGTACCTCGTGGGCCCGATGCTGGAGGACGTCTGGGACCGGCCCGTGTTCGGCGCATTCTTCCTGGTGAGCGGACTCGTCGCGGCCCTCGCGCAGGTGTTCCTCGCGGGTGAGCCCACCACCATGATGGCCGGCGCGTCGGGTGCGGTGGCGGGCGCCATGGGGGCGTTCTCGTTCCGCTTCGCCACCAAGCGCATCCGCATGGGCTACTTCGTGTGGATGATGATTCGCGCCTTCCGCGGCACCTTCAACATGCCCGCATGGATGGCGGGCGCGGTGTGGGTGGGCCTGGAGGTGTACAGCCTCGTCACGGGGAACACGAGCGGCGTGGCCGTCATGGCCCATGTCGGAGGCTTCGCGTTCGGACTGGCCACCGCCGTGACGCTGCGATTCTCGGGGTTGGAGGATCGCTACCTCACCCCTGCGGTGACGCGGAAGACGGGCAACTACGTGCGCCACCGGGGACTCGATGCCGCCGAGCAGGCCCTGCGCGAGGGGCAGCTTGCTCGCGCGCGCAAGGCCCTGACCGACGTGCTGGCGGCCTATCCCGACAGCGCGGAGGCCTCGCTGTTGATGTTCCAGGTCGAGCGCCGCGAGGGACTCCCCGATGCGGGGGCGCGGCTGGATCGGACGCTGCTCAAGCTGCTCACGATGGATCAACAGGAGGCGGTGCTCGTGGCCGTGGAGCAGCTGGGCGCGGACTTCGAGCCCACCGCGCTGCGGCCCCTGACGGCCTCGCGGCTGGCGACACTGTTCGATGCGCGCGGCCTGGGGGGACAGCACCTGGACGCGCTCCTGGGCGTGGCGGCGCAGACCGGTGGCGCCACGGGCGCGCGCGCGATGCTCCGACGCGCGGAGCTGGCGATGGAGTCTCGGCGTCGCGATCTCGCACGCGCGCACCTGGACACGCTCGCGGGCATGACAGGCGTCCCGGGGGACGTGTCTCAACGCGCCGACGAGCTGAACCTGCGCCTGCGGCCCATCGCGCTGGTCGATGAACCCGAGCCGAGCCCCCTGCCCGCTGCGCGTCCTGCCGGGCCACGCGCGCTGAGCCTCGACGGCGTGCTGGAGCCCCACGCTCCGCCCCCGCGTCCAGCGCCGCGCTTGATGGGCGGCAGCATCGTGGGCGCCTCGGAGACGGGGCTGAGGATGCACCTGACGTCGGGCGAGCAGCGCGAGTTGCCCTATGCGCGCATCATTGGCGTCTCACCGGCGCTGGTTCCCGTGCCTGTCGCCGGACAGACCGTGCCGCGCCTGCAACCCGTGACGGACCTGGTGCTGCATTGGGGAGACGCAACCCAGGGCCCGGTGGCCGTGCGGCTTGGATTGGCGCAGCTCCGACTGACCACGCACTACCCCGACCTGCCTCCCAAGGAGGGCTATGCGCGGTGGCTCCAGGACGTGGTGCGTCGCTCGGGGGCGACGCTCGTGTCGTCGTCTCCCGAGGCCATCCTCCGCGGCGAGTATCCGCGCTACGCCGACCTCCAGGCCATGACCGAGGCGCTCGTCACTGTCAGGCACTGACAGCTCGGAGCCCAGACGCGGCGGGGCGCATGGCACACGACCGAAGAGCCGTGCCATCGTCGTCTCGCCATGACGACGACCTCACCGCCCACGACGCCCTCCGCGGTGCTCGCGCGCCTGTGCGAGCAGATGACTCAGGCCGGCCACGCCCCGCCCGAGCCCGCGCCCATCGTCGAGACTCCCGATGCCCTCGCCGATGCCCTCTTCTCGCTCGCGGCGCGCACGGGCGCGGCCCAGCTCACCGCCTGGGGCACGCCGGGAGGCGGCGAGGCGCCCGGCGCGGGCCTCACCCTCGCGTATGGCGCGGAGGGCGCCCTCAAGCGCATCGCGGTGCGGCAGCCCATCGCGCACGCGCTCTACGCGCCGTTGAGCGTGGCGATGCAGGCGCGCGCGCGACTCGGCGACACGGACTTCTCGCCGGGGGCTCCGAACTCCACGGGCGGGCGCGACGCGAGCACGGAGTCGGTGACGTTCACGCGCGTCGCTCAACCCCGAGGAATCGAGTTCATGCGACAGGCGCTCACGGTGGCGCGAGAGAACGTCCGTCAGGGGGGACGCCCCTTCGGCGCCGTGCTCGTCCGCGAAGGACAGGTCATCGCCACCGCGGCCAACGAAATCCTCGCCACGCACGACCCCACCGCGCACGCGGAAATGCTGGCGCTGCGGCGGGCCAGTCAAATCCTGCGCAGCCCCCGACTGGACGGCTGCATCGTCTACGCGAGTGGCCATCCCTGCCCCATGTGCCTCGCCGCGATGACGATGTGTGGCGTCTCGGCGGCGTACTACGGCTACTCCAACGAGGAGGGTGCGCCGTTCGGCCTGTCTACCGCCGCGGTCTACGAGGAGCTCGGCCGGCCCATGGAGGCGCGCAAGCTCAAGCTGACCCCGCTCCGGCCCGAGGGCGAAGCGGGGCTGTATGAATTGTGGAAGGGGAGCCAGCCCTGAGGCGCGGCGCTACTCGCCCGCCACCACCACGCCGTAGCCGTCCAGGTCCCGCAGCCACACCTCGCGATGCCCCGCGTTGGGATTGAAGTGCGGGGCCTCCAGGACCGTGGCCTTGAGCGCCGTGGCGCGCGTCACCGCCGCGTCGAAGTCCTCGACCTTGAACCAGAGCAGCACGCCGTTGCCCCGAGACTTCAAGGAGGCCCGTCCCATGTGCACATGGTCATCGGCCTCCCAGGCGTGAATCTGGAGGATCATCTCCTCGCCCGACATGAGCATCTCGTAAGCGGCGCCGCCATGGCCGCTGCGGCAGCCAAGCAAGGCCTGGTACCACTCGCTGCTGCGGCGCACATCCTCGACGGCAATCAGCGGCTGCGCTCGGACTGATTGCACGGCGGTCCTCCTGACCATGTGAACGACCCTCTCCCTCTCGACCGCGGTGAAGGTCCGCATCCTCGCACCCCAGGCGCGGCTCGCGCACCTCTTGAATGCACCGGGCGCTGTCGCGCGGGAAACACACGCATGCGCGGGCTCGGAGCACCGCTGGCGAGCACCGAGGCGGACAGGTAATCAGCAGCCCATGTCCAACCTCATTCTGGAAGTCACCGGCAATGAACTCCAGGCGGACGTGATGCAAAGCAAGACACCCGTCCTCCTGGATTTCTACGCGGACTGGTGTGGCCCCTGCACGCCCTTGGCCGCGACCCTCGAGGAGATCGCCCAGGAGCACCCAGACACGGTGCGGATCCTCCGCATCAACATCGAGCAGAACCGGACCCTGGCCACCTCGTTTGAAATCACCAAGCTGCCCTGCCTCGTCTTCATGCGCGAGGGGCAGAAGGTCGCGGAGCTGCTGGGCAATCAGCCCAAGCCAAAGATTCTCCGGCAGCTCGACGCACTCGCCACCCCTGAGTAAGGCCATGGTGTAGGGACCCGGGTC
This sequence comes from Myxococcaceae bacterium JPH2, assembly GCA_016458225.1. NCBI lineage: Bacteria > Pseudomonadati > Myxococcota > Myxococcia > Myxococcales > Myxococcaceae > Myxococcaceae bacterium JPH2. The sequence goes on from JAEMGR010000043.1 coordinate 99,533, forward strand.
GCGCTCCGACGCATGAATCCAATACACGACACTGAAGGCTATCCGACACCCTCACGCCCGGAGGATTGAACCAGACATCCGGCCAACACTACACAGGGGCTCCCCCACCCAAGGAGTCCCGCAATGGCAACCGCTCGCTTCGCCTTCACGCAGCCCTCCTCCCGTGGTCAGGAGTTCATCATCGAGTTGAACGATGAGAACACCATCAACCATGCGCGCCGGATCCTCTCCGGGGAGGAGAAGAACGAGGTCCACGTGCACGGCCGCATCATCAAGCGGACGCAGCCCTACAACCCGAAGTTTTCCTTCCACCTCGACCCGGCGACGATCCGGTTCTTCTCGATGGCCATCGAGGTCTGCGACGCGGACATGGTCTACGTCGAGGATCACCTGGATGAGGCCGGCGGTGCGTTCCTCCCGGGCGGCCACTGGTGCCCGTGGAGTTCCACGCTGGCGCGCGAGGTGAAGTAGCTCGGGCAGCTTCGGGGAGTGGGTCGCCGGTCGTGCCCACTCCCCACCTGAGTCCTTTCCCGGCCGTTCTCCCTCCGATACCGTCCGCCACTCGGGCTGTTCGCGAGCGCACACGCTCGCCGGGCGCAGAGGGTGATCGCCGGCCATGGACACAGCCCCGGGTGATGAGAAAGGTCTACACGCTCTTGGACGCCATCAGCACCTGGCGTTGGGCTGCGTACAAGAAGGGCTGGTAGGGCGAGGTCACCCCTGGGAGTTCTCCGCCGCCGTGGCGACGTCCTCGGCGCGGATGAGCTCCCGAACGACCCGAGCACAGGTCTCATCGAACTCGCGGCGACTCTCTTCTGAATACCCATGCTGGGCGGCCGTCGCGCTCCCTGAGTAGAAGCGCGCCCACCCGACCTTGTTGAGACACTCGCTCGCGCTCTCCTCGCATGCCGCTTCCATGGCATATGAGATCGCCAGCGCCGCGCTCACCGCGCCAGGCGCATAGGGCGTCTGGGCATAGCCCTGCATGCAATCCACCACGTTCGCGGCATCTTTCGCCTGGACCGCCAGCTCCTTGACCGCGTCGAACTCGGCCCCCGGGATGCATTGAGCCCACGCCTCGGCGACATCCAAGGCGATCGACATGCATGGTGTGTCCAGCGGCTCATACGACGGCCCCTCCACGAGGGTGTACTTCAACATCGGGCGCACGCACGCGAACAGCGCCCGCATGACACGACGTCGGGCCATCCCTGCTTCCACGGCGAGCTGAATCAAGAAGAAGCCAGACGGGCTCTCTCGCCAGACTTCGGCGAGCGTCCGCCCCTGGGCCCACTCCAGCTCCCCCTCCCTGCCAACACGCTGCAGGAACTCCTCCAACGCCGCGGCGTCCACGCGCACCCCTCGCTGTCGTCGTCCCGCACGAACCCGGGAGGCGAGACAGATTCCGCTACAGGAGGACTATTCCCACGTTTTGGACAAGTCCCAAACTCGGGACTTAACTGAACACAGGTTGCGTTGCCGCGCAATTCTTGGAGATGCCGGTTCACGGCATGCACTTCGTCTTTCGGCGCGGCACGAAGGAGTTGGTGCAGACATGGCATCCCGTTCCGATTCGATGCGTGCGCGGTTGGCTGAACTGCTGCGTGAGAAGACCCGTCTGTCCTCACGCGTGCCTGCTTCTTCGGCCCAGGAACGCATGTGGTTCCAGGAGCGGCTGACGCCCGGAAACACCGCGTTGCACATGGCGGTCTCGGTTCGAATCACCGGCCCGCTCGTCCCCGATGCGCTCGCCCGAGCCTTCCAGGAAGTCATCGCGCGCCACGACGCCCTGCGCACCACGTTCGTCGAGCAGGACGGGCGTCCCTTCCAGCACGTCGCCCCCAGCCTGGACTTGGAGCTGCCGGAGATTGATCTCCGAGCCCTGCCAGACGCCGAGCGCGAGCCCGAGGCGCAGCGGCGCATCCAGGAAGCGGTCCGCACCCCGTTCGACCTGGAGCGAGGCCCCTTGCTGCGCGTGGTGCGCTTCTGCCTCACGAACGACGAGCACCTGTTGCTCGTGACTGTCCATCACATTGTCTCGGATGGCTGGTCCATGGGCGTGCTCGTGCGGGAGCTGGCTGAGCTGTATCAAGCCTTCGCCTCCGGCACCGCCCCCACGCTCGCGCCGATTCCCATGCAGTACACGGACTACACCGCGTGGCAGCGTCAATGGCTGCAGGGTGACGCGCTCGAAACACAGCTCGACT